>JAIOHN010000679.1 GCA_019912985.1 Anaerolineae bacterium
TGCTTCTGACGTAGAACTGCCGTGGAGACTGACAGACAGGGGCTTTCGTTTTATAATCGCCCCGCTGAAGTCTATTTTATTGTTGATACATCCCTACCACGGTGTTAGTCTCTCGGCGGTTCACAACAAAAAGGTGATACACGATGATAGAAGTAGAAAACCTCACGAAGCGTTACGGCAGCTTCACCGCCGTGAACGGCATCTCGTTCACCGCCAAACATGGGCAGGTGACTGGTTTCCTGGGGCCGAACGGCGCAGGCAAAACCACCACCATGCGCATGCTCACTGGTTTTATGCCGCCCACTTCGGGGAAAGCGGTGGTTGCAGGTTATGATGTCTTTGATGAGAGCATGGAAGTGCGCAAGCGGGTGGGGTATTTACCGGAGAATGTCCCGCTCTATCGAGATATGACCGCACGCGGTTATCTGATGTACATTGGGGAAATTCGCGGCATTTCCCAGCCCGGCCTTCATGCCGATGAAGTGTTGGAGCGTGTCGGCCTCACTGACCGCGCAGACAGCCACATTCGCAATCTCTCAAAAGGGATGCGGCAGCGCGTTGGGCTGGCGCAGGCGCTGATTCATGACCCTGAAGTCCTCATCCTCGATGAACCTACGATTGGCCTCGACCCGCTCCAGGTGCTTGAACTGCGTGACCTGGTGCGCGAATTGGGCCGCGACCGCACACTGCTCTTTAGCACCCACATCCTTTCTGAAGCGGAGCAGGTTTGCGATAACGTGGTGATTATCAACCGTGGTCAGATTGTTGCCGAGGGATCACCTGTGGATTTGCGCAGCCAGTTGGAGCGCGGGGGTCGCGTGCTGCTGCGCGTCGATGCTCCTACAGAATCGGTCGCGCCGGTCATCAGCGGGTTGAGCAATGTCGGCTTGGTAGACGTGGCGATGGATGGCCTGTTGATTACCCCACGCTCGGTTGAAGTCGATCCCCGCCCGGAGATTGCCCGCGCCGTGATTGAACATAACTGGAATTTGATCGAACTGCGCGCACTGGCGATCAACCTGGAAGACATCTTCCTCGAACTCACGCGCATTCAGGACGAAGCTGAAGCGGCCAGCGAGCCTGTGGTGGTCGCTGCCGATACGGACGAGGAGGCGATTAATGCGTAGTATTTTTGCAGTTTTCAAGCGGGAAATGGCGCTTTATTTTCGTTCACCCGTGGCTTATGCCATTGCCTTTGCGATGTTTTTTTTCCTGGGTGTGCTGTTTAACGGCTATATCGCCCAGGCCAACGGCCAGTACCCGGCGGATGGCACCTTCGCCCCTGGCCTGATTACCTTCCTCATGTTCCTGATCGCGCCGCTGCTGACCATGCGGCTGCTGGCAGAGGAAAGCCGCGAGGGGACGCTCGAGGTGTTGATGACCCTGCCCATGAACGAGAGCCAATTCATCATCGGCAAGTTCCTGGCAGCCTGGGGTTATTACACGGTGCTGATTTTGATCTCGCTCATCTATTATGTGCTGATGGCGATTGTCGGTGTGCCGGATGCTGGTCAGGCCGTGGGTGCTTACCTGGGGGCCTGGCTTTATGGTGGGGCCGTGCTGGCGATCACTATGATCTGGTCTGCTGTGACAGAAGACCAGGTGGTCGCGGCTTTTCTGGGCGCTGCCACAGTGCTGGTCCTCTATCTGACGGAAATCGCCGCGATCTGGGTCGCTGGGCAGCAAACAGCCTCCGGCGCAGCGGACTTCATCCGCGAGTTGGGCTTACAAGCCCATTATACGGCGACCATGGCGCAGGGTGTGATCCGTGCGGAGGACATCGTTTACTTTGTCTTTATGATTGTTGGTGCGCTGTTTATCACCACGCGCATTGTTGAAACACGACGCTGGAGGGCTTAACGTGGCGCAGCAAACTCCTAACCCACAGGTACATGACGAAGAACCGTTTATCCCGCCCTATTACATGCTGATTCTGGCGCTGGCCGGGCTGCTGGTTGCTTTTTTTGTTCTTTTTACACAGCCGACCTTTAATGTGGTTGGTTGGGGCGGCCTGGGCATCATGCTGCTATCGCTGGTCGCCTGGGTGCTGATGGCCCCGCAGCAGGCGCGTGCAGCCTTCACCGGGCGCACAATGCGTTTCGGCGGGACCAGCCTGCTCGTGACAGTCATCGTCATCGTGGCGCTGATCGCGATTTATACGCTCGTTCGTTCCCTGGATGCACGCGTGGATCTCACCGAGCGCGATACGTATTCGCTCACGGATGAATCACGGCAGGCCATCGCCGGTATCGGCGCTGACCCGAATTTCGCGCCGGTCAAGATGATCGCCTTTTATGGTGCAAGTCAGGCAGGCAGCCGCGACCGTGATAATCTGCTTTTCGAAGATTATCAACAAACCAGCGCGGGGAAGATCACCTATGAGTATATTGACCCCGACCGTAACCCAACTATGGCGGCTCAGTACGGCATCAGTAATCCTGGGCAGATCGCCGTAACCACACTGGACGCGGAAGATAATCCGGATGTTGAAAACGCCGAAATCGTTAACTTCTTCAGCCAGGACCAGTTGACCAATGCAATCCTGCGCGTATCGGCCTCTGGTGATTTCCGCGCTTACTTCCTGGATGTTCAGGACGGATTGCAGATCAGTAACGCTGATGTCTCCGGCATGAGTCAGCTCTCTCAATTCCTGACCGACCGGCTCGACTGGACTTCGCAGATGGTCAACCTGGTGGATCTAATGTCACTGGATAGCGATATTAATCTGAATGACGATCAGGCTGATGGGATTGTCCTGAACATTCCTGGCGGCAGCCAACCTCTGACCGATGACCAGATCGCATTTCTGACTGATTACGTCAATAATGGCGGCAACCTGGTGATTTACGCCGACCTGAATTTCGATGGCGGTCCTTCACTGGCGACTGCCGAGAATATGTCGAATTTTCTCTACGACCATTTCGGCATGCGTTTTAATGAGAGTGTGGTGCTGGACCCGGTGCAGGCCATTCAGTCTGCTCAGAATATTGTTGCTGATGACTTTGACAGCCAGCACTACATCACCACCGGTTTCTCCGGAAACGCCAGCATGGTCTTCACCGCGCCACACCCCATCGAACTGGCCCCCACCGCTCCCGAAAACGTCACCGTGACCACACTGGTATCCTCCAGTGAGACCTCATACACCAAATCCGATGTTTCCGCGTTGATGAATGGGGATGCCAGCCAGACGGAAGCGGACCCCACTGGGCCGTTTATCCTGGCGGCAGCGGCGGAAAATAACCAGACTGGCGGGAAGGTAGTGCTTTTTGGCAGCATATCCATTCCGCGTAACGATACCGCCGCGCTCAGCAGTGCCAACATCGTCGATCAGGCGGCGGCGCTGAATAGCATGATCTGGATGACCAACTTCGAAGATTTCTTCTTCCAGGTCACGGTCCAGAGCGCTCAAAGTCCACAAGACACACTCATTGTTGTCGAACAGCAAACCGGCAGCTACATCAACCTGATTTCGATCTTTGTGATCCCCTTCGGCATCCTGGCGATCGGCTTGTTGGTGTGGTGGAACAACCGGGAATCCGCACGCTAAGGAGATGCAACCATGCGCTTGAATCGGGGAACCCTACTTATCATTGTCGCTGCGCTGGTGGTCATTGGCGCGGTGCTGGTCATCAACAATAATCAGGCCAACGCACCTGAGGAAGAAACACCAACCGTGGCACCGGGTGCGGGGCCGATCTTTGACGAAGTGGCAGGAAATGATGTGCTGCGGCTGGAAGTGGTCGCGAACACCTTCGGTGATTCCACAGTCCTCACCCAGAGTGCAGGGGGTGCCTGGTCCATCCCGGAAGCGACTTACGCCACCAGCCGCGATACGGATCAAAGTAAAGCTCAGGAAGTGGTGGGCGACTTCGTTCTGCTCGAAAGCAGTGATCGCTTCGACAGCGAGACGCTGGCCGATTTCGGCCTTGATACACCTGCCTACATCGTGACGGCTGATCTGGCAGATGGCACACGCCAGACACTCTACATCGGCAATCAGAATCCGACTGGCAACCGCTACTATGCGCTGCTGGAAACCGGCGAAACACCCGCCGATCTCAGCGAACAGCTCAGCCAGCAGGCGGAAGCCACGGCTGAAGTGACTGAGGAGGCGATGACGGGAGAGGCGACTGCTGAGATGACAGCGGAAGCCACCGAGGAGATGGAGGCCACCGCCGAAGCAACTGTAGAAGCTGTGGCAGAGGCGACTGAAGAACCCACTGAGGAAGCCACTCCAGAGCCATATAACAGCGTGACGCTGTCGTCCACTTCTGGCATGGTCTATATCATTCAGAAAACTTCCCTCGACCCCATTATCGGTCTGGTTGCGGAGCCGCCGTATATCGAAGCGCCGACCGCGACACCCACCGCCACCGCCACCCTGAATCCGCTCAGCGAAGTTGATATAGCGACGATCACGGCTGAAGCCAACCTCACCGCCACCGCGGTCTTTGCCGAAATTCAAACTCAGGCGGCAGCGACGGAAACAGCAATGGCGACCGAAGAAGCCACTGCGGAAGTCACTGCGGAAGCTACCGCTGAACCAGCCAGCTAATCCATGATCACACGAGGGGCGACCTGATTGGTCGCCCCTTTGCCTTCACCTTGTCAAAATATGATTGCCTTGTATATAGGCCACCAGTCTCATGCAGGATGGGGTGAGATTTGTTACTATTAATGGTAGCAGTGTTGGTATGTAGGGACGTGGCGACGTTGCGGGCACGACGCGCTGTGTCTCTACCTTTATCCAACAACAAAAGAAAGGCGCTACCATGACAACACCCCTCGATGATCAAGCCATTCAGGATCAATTAGTCAATTATCCCGGTTGGGAACGCGATGGGAATAGCCTGAAGCGAACCTATAAGGCCGAGACTTATCTGGGCGGGTTGGCGATGGCAACCGCTATCGGGACCGTTTGCGATGGGCTGGACCATCATCCTGACCTGGCGATTGGCTGGAAGCGGGTTGATGTGCGCTTTACCACCCATGACGCTGGCAGCAAAATCACCGGGAAGGATTTTGAGGCGGTTGCCAGAGTAGAAGCGTTGGGGTTGGAGGCGAAACGCGGCTGACCATGCAGGTTCTGGTTCAGTTGTTTGGCTGGCCGCACGAACTGCTTCACGTGCTGGCACTGCGGCTCATCGGGCGTAAACCGCTGGCGGTCAGCCAGGTGCATGTGGTGATTCCTGACGATCTTTCGACAAAACAATATATCTTTGTAGCCGGGCTGCCTGCGCTGATCTTCTGGATCGGCATGGCGGTCAGTGTGCTGCTGCTGCTCAACGCGCCAGATCTTATCCAGGCGGTGCTGGGCGTGGTGCTGACGGTGATTTTTTCGCTGGCGGCACTGAGTACAATTGGTGATCTGCACCTGATTCTGGTGCGGCTGCTTGAGGAACAACAGGGGGAACTATGAGTAGTCTTCGACTGGGTGTGGTGAGCTTCGCACACGGTCACATTCATGCGTATCTGGATACGATGCGCAGCTTTACCGATGCCAGAGTTGTCGCCGGTTGGGATGCCGATCCCGAGGTTGGGCGCGAACAATGCGCGCGCTATGATCTCGAGTTCGAGCCAGATCTCGACCACATGCTGCAACGCGATGACCTGGATGCGGTGTTTATCACCAGCCCGACCAACCGCCATGCTGAGCATGTGATCGCGGCAGCGCAGGCCGGTAAAGATGTGCTGCTGCAAAAGCCGATGGCGCTGACCCTGGCCGACTGTGACGCGATCATCGACGCCGTGCGTAATTATCAGATCAAATTCAGCCTGTGCTATCAAATGCGCGCCGACCCCGTCAACCAGCGCATCAAGGCGCTGCTGGACTCGGTAGGTAAGATCGCCATTGTGCGGCGGCGGCACAGCATCCCCGTGCTGCTCAACCCGGCTTTCGCCAAGCCGGGCAACTGGCATATTGACCCAATACAGAATATGGGCATGTTTATGGATGATGCCTCGCATGCAGCGGACTGGTTTTACTGGATGCTGGGCAAGCCAGTCAGCGTGATGGCCGAGGTCGATAACATCGTGACGGATATCGCGCCAGATGACAACGGTGTGGCGATTTATCGCTTTAGCAAAGGCGAGATGGGCATCCTGCTCAACAGCTCGACCACACTGGCGGCAGAAGCGACCACCGAGGTTTACGGTGATCAGGGGGTAATTGTCCATAATTATGGTGATGCGCCTTCTTCCACACTGCCACGCCCACCGGGAGGGGTTTCGCTCAAGATTTACCATGCGGGCGATACAGAATGGACGCTGGAAGATTACCCGGCCATTCCGCATGGTGATCGCCTGCGCAATGTGCCACGCGCCGTGATTGATTATCTGAAAGGTGAGGCCGAACCGCTGGCGACAGCAGAGGATGGTCGTGTGTGTATCGAGATGGTCCTGGGGGCCTATCAGTCCGCACGAGATGGACGGCGGGTGCTTTTCCCGCTCAACAATGCATAGCAGCTAACAAAGGAAAGTGAAATGGAACGCATTCTGATTACCGGAACCAATCGCGGCATTGGGTTGGAACTGACGCGGCAGTACAGCCAGCGACCGGATACTTATATATTTGCGACCGCGCGTGATCCCAAAAACGCTGATGAACTTCAGGCTATCGCTGGTGAGAACGAACGTGTGACGGTCATTCAATTGAGTGTCACCGACCAGTCCCAGATTGAGGCGGCAGTCAAAACTGTGCAGGAGAAAGTAGATGCGCTGGATGTGCTGATCAATAACGCCGCGATCAATCCCCTTGAAGCAACAACTGATTTGAATAAACTTGACCCGGATGTGATCACACACGTATTGCGCGTGAATGTGGTCGCGCCGATCATGATTGCCAGCGCGTTTGCCTCGATGCTGAAGGCGGGGGAGAATCCGCGTCTGGTGAATTTATCATCCGGTGCGGGGTCGTTGACGTATCGCACCAATGGCGGTTCTTATGCCTATTCCACCAGCAAGGCCGCGATTAACATGGTGACGCGCAACCTGGCGGTTGATCTTAAGCCCGTGACCTGCATTGCACTCGATCCGGGTTGGGTGAAAACCGATATGGGCGGGCCAAATGCTAAGATCGAGCCGGAGGAGGCGATTGCGGGTATTATCGAGTTGATTGACGGTCTGGGGCCAGAGGACAACGGCGGTTATCGTGATTACAAAGGCGATACGCTGCCCTGGTAGGTTTCGGCACACAAAGGATAGGACATGGATCATAAAGCAGCCGGTGAGCAGTATCTGGCCGATAACGCGAAATACGATGATGTGACAGTGACGGACAGCGGCCTGCAATACAGTGTGCGCAAGCAGGGTGATGGACCCAAACCCGGCCCGGACGCGATCGTCACCGTGAATTATCACGGCACGTTTATCAACGGCAAGGCCTTCGACAGCACCTACACGGGCGATCCGCTGACGATGGGGCTGGAGGATGTCATCGACGGTTGGCGCGAAGGGTTGCAGCTCATGCCCGTGGGGTCGGTCTATAAATTTTATATTCCGTATGATCTGGCGTATGGCGAGGAAGGCTTTGAAGATGTCATTCCGCCGTATGCGGCCTTGATTTTTGAAATTGAGTTGTTGGAGATTGAGTAAATCATGCGGTTCCTGGCAAGAGCATTCAGTTACACCGCGCTTGGTGCCAGCGGCCTGTGCTTCTGGCGCATCGAGTCCATGCGTTCGGCGGTGCTGTGGGCACCGAAGCTGGTTGGCGCGGCACTCATGCCGGTGGCGGTGTTGTTGGGGCTGGTTGGCAGTCTGCTCGGTTGGCGCTTGAAAGATCGCCGTGCGCTGTTGACTGGCCTGCTTGGCACTGCGCTGACTGCCGACCTTATCCGGCGGGTCACTGCCGCACCAGCAGGTTTTGATGAAACCTTCGGCGATGCGTGGCGGGCGCGGATCACTTCCCGCCAGCGTGCGCAGATGCTCTCACGGCGCTGGATGGGAAAGCTGCCGCAGACACATGAGCCGCGCTTCCATCAGGATATCCCCTATCACACCATTAAGG
>JAIOHN010000680.1 GCA_019912985.1 Anaerolineae bacterium
CTAGAGGACATCGCCCCGAACATCGCTGTAGAGGAGTAGACAGAGACGTATTTATTCCAACCGCACCCAATGGAGTTCATCAAAGGTGACTGTCACATTCCCTTCAGCATCAAAGAAGCGCTCGGCGCTGTCTTCGGGAAAGCTGATGAGATCAAACGGGGCATGACGTGTGACCCCATCCAGCGCGTCGCGCACGATACGAATATGTGGATCGAGCGTGGTGTCGTACTTCGCCAGTGCGAAGTGCGTATTGCGGTAGCGGCGCACCAGTGAACGGATTTTGTCACGGCCTGTCTGCCCCGCCTCACCCCAGAACACTGGCTCACCACTGCGCAGATTGACACCCGGCGGGTAAGCGATCACATCGGGCTTATATTTATCGCCGATGTGTATTTCTACGGATATATTGGGATAATTTGGGATATATAACGCCCAGAGCAGCGCTTTCATGAGGGGATGGGTAAAACGTTCGCGGGTCCCACGGACAATCACAATATGCTGATCGTGCGCTTTAAGCATCCATTTCCGGCGAGACAGAATCGGTGAAATCATAGGGGGATATCCGGCACTCGTTTTGAGTTATTGTAGCGGATTATAAAGCGGCCAACCCCAATGCGACCAACGTGGTCAGCAGGAGACTCCAGGCCAGCGCCCCCAACGACATCCACAACAAGAGGCGGCGCGGATGCGCATCCAGCGACAGGCCGAGAATCGCGCCAATTTGCGCGCCAACCGTCATCGGCCCCAGTAGACCCAACCCGGCCAATCCATAACGCTCCCACACGCGATGCAGCAGACTCCCCGGTGTGAGTGTGGCCTGACGGCTGTAGCGCCGCATGACCCAGGCACGCAGCCGCACACCTGGAACCACCACCAACAGCACCCCGCAAACATAACTCAGCGTAGTCGTGACGATAACGACCAGCGGCTGCAATCCCAGCGCCAGCCCGGCGGGGATGGCCGGCCAGAACGTAAAAAACGCCAGCGTAAAGATGCTGGCGATTTTAGGTAATGTGGTCACGACTTCCTGCAAGTTCAGCCCTCGATTTTGAACACCGGTTCAATCGGTACAGGGTGGTGCCTGCTCGTTCGCGGCTGATTATACAGACCGAGCAAGCGTGTGTATATAGCACTCAGGCGCAGCCTGCGCCGGGGCTTTCCTTGAAGCGCGATCTGCGCCAGCCGGTCGCGATTACGCTCGCGCTGAAGTTCATGCTGGCGGGCCATGTGATTACGAATAATGTACTCGTCCATCTGCTTTTCCTATCAGCCAGGTTTATTGATACCTTCAGCATAGGTGACAGGCGGGCAAAAATGAACTTTTTTAGTATTTTCTATATCGAACATATTTTCCATTTAGTTTTTACTAAAAGGTTGTAACAGAACAGATATTCCGGTGTATGATGATGTCAGGTGATGGCGACAGGAGCATAAAACCGTGGGGAAGATCCGAATCCTGATTCAACCGGAAGATTTGCTGCAAATGCGTTTTGCCTACAGCCCGTTGATCGAGCTGGTGAGCAGCTACCGTCTGCTGCATCACATCAAATATCAGCCTCACTACCAGCGCTGGATTGACGCTGCAAAGCAGGCCCTTTACGGGCTGGATTTCCCGTATCTCCACGCCCTGACGACCGCCCGCAGCTATATTCCAGACTTCCTGACACCAACGCCGACGCGCACCAATCTGACCCTGGAAGATGAATTGTTGGCATTACTGGAAGTGCCAGATGCGGTGATACACAGAAATGTCGAGTATCTGATCCTTATTGATGGCGATTCGGAGATACGCCAGCAGTATCTGACTTACACCCGTGAAGTGCTGCTGTGCCTGATTGATGAGCTGCGGCTTTACTGGAATCGTGCACTGGCCGCGCACTGGCCGAGGATGATGGCCGTGCTGGAAGGCGATGTGCTGTACCGTGCCCGCCAGCTCGCCCTGGAAGGGCCGGAAAAACTGCTGGCAAACCTGAATCCAGCCCTGGGGTTTGAGGAAATGGCGCTGGTAAAGAAGGTGTCGGCAAAAGAGATAGAGCGCATCCGCCAGATTGGCACTTGCTATCCAGCAACCCACGAGCGCATCGAAAGCAATGATGCGCCTGTGAACGAATATGTCGATTACCGGCTGCCGGGCACGGGCCTGCAACTGGTACCGGGTTTATTCATTGCTGACCATTTCTCCTGGCAGTTTGCGCCGGAATGGCAGCCGATGCTGCTTTATGGGCCTCGCGGCGTCGGATTATGGAATCAGCGGTCAGAGCAGCCCAATGAATCGCTTGAGATCGCGCTGGGGGCAGGACGGGCGCGCGTGCTGCAAATGCTGGTCATGCCCTCCAATACAGGCGAGATCGCGCGCAAACTGCACATCTCCGCTGGCGCAGTCTCGCAGCACCTGGGCCGCCTGAATGACGCGGGGTTGGTGGAGCCGCATCGTAGCGGCAAGCGGGTTTTCTATCATCTCACCCGGCGCGGCAAGGACCTGATTAACCTGTTCGAGCGCTCTTACTAAGCAATAAAAAAGCATCACAGTTTAGGCTGTGATGCTTTATCGTTCGCAAAACCAACTTATTCTGTCACGGCGACTTTCTCGTGGGGAAGCATCCCCTTGAGCAGCCGTTCCATCGCAATCGTGTGGCTGGAAACTCCGCGCACCTTGAAGGACACGCTGTCGCAGTCCCAGACACCATTATCATAAGTTACATGATGGTCGCTGTTATTACCTTGAAATGTCGCGTCAAACTTTAGAAACTCAATCCGGTCTTTTTCATCCGCATAACGGACTGCTTTTTCAACGTGGCTGACCACGTTTTGACCATGAGCATAAGGCAGCGGCGGGATCTTCAGCATGGGTTTAAACAGGCGTTCCAGCGTCATCACGTGCGGGCAAATGCCATAAGTG
>JAIOHN010000681.1 GCA_019912985.1 Anaerolineae bacterium
CACCTACACGTTGATCTTGCCGTTGGCCGCCAGCCAATCCACAGCCTCGCGCACCGCCTGAAGCGAACTATAGCGCGGTGCATAATCCAGCAAGCGCCGGGCTTTCTCGATACTGGCGTTGGGGCTGTGTGCGATGTGATCGTAAGTTGCCTGTGCGTCCTGCTCGCTGACCGTGGCTTTCCATTCATCGAACGGCAGGCAGTTTAAGTTGGCCTCCTGCCCGAACCATCCCGCGACAGACTCGGCATAACCGCGCAGGGTCAGCGCCGCCGGGGATACGGCGTGAAAGCTCTCACCAACCGCCGCGCTCCAATGGTCAATCGCCTGTTGGAAGAGCTGCGCGACATCATCAGCGTGAACATGGTGCAGCGTTTCCATGCCGAAATTGGGCAGCGTAAGCGTCTCGCCTTTCGCCAGTGTCTCCCACACCGCCAGGTTGAGATTGCCCTGCGGGTTGATCGCCGGCCAGCCTGGCCCGACAATATGGCCGGGATGCAGACAGGTGGCGGGAAAACCGTTCTTACGCGCTTCATCCAGCAGGTAGGCTTCAATCGCCGCTTTCTGGATGCCGTAATCGCCAAACGGCTGGCGCGGCTGGCTTTCGCTGGCAGGCACCTCGGCACTAGGGCCGTAAATCCAGATGGTGCCGCAGTGGATGAAATGCTGCACCTTGCCACGCAGCGCCTGGACCAACTGCTGCGCGCTGTCCAGCCGGAAGCAGATCATATCGACCACCACGTCTGCGCCGATACTGGCGATCATCGGGCCGAAGCTGTGCGTTTTCTCGGCCTCCGCCCGGTCAAGCGTGACCTGCTGGACACGGTTCCAGGCGCGGTCAGCATGATACGGCTGGCGCTGGCTGCGGCTGACGACGACAACTTCATGCCCGGCCTGCACCAGGCGCGGCACAAGATAGGTCCCAACATGACCAGTTCCACCAATAATCGCAATTTTCATGAGTTTCTCCAACGTTTAAGTTTTACGCAGCCGGTCCTTGAGCGCGAACAGCAGGATGTCACGAATGTAGCGCGAATACACCATTTTGGAGTAACCACGCACGCGCGGGTGCATGGTCATCGGCACTTCAGTGGCTTTCGCACCCGCCGCCAGCATCCGCACCAGGAACACCGGCACGGCGATAAACGATTCTTCTTCCCACGGCACAGCATCCGGCGCAAGCCTGAGGAACGCCTCCTTACGGAAAGCGCGGAACGAGGTGGTGATTTCCGTCACCCCACGCAGCCCCAGCGCCATCCGGATCACCTGATTGGCCCCCACGCTCAACACCTTGCGGTAAAAGGGCATGTTGTTGTGGCTGCCTGCCAGGAAACGCGAGCCGACCACCACCTCATAACCCGCCAGCAGCGGTGCCAACAGGTGTGGCAAATCCTGTGGATTATGCTGAAAGTCGGAGTCCATCTGCACCAGTACATCGGCATTCAACTGCTCGATGGCATAACGAAAACCCTCGCGCAGCCCCACACCGATTCCGCGCTGGTTTACATCCAGCAGGTGAACATGCGGGTCGTTATCGGCCAGCTGCCGCACAATTTCCAGCGTGCGATCCTGCGAATGGCTGTCGGATACCAGCACATGCACATCAAAACCGTTGATATTGGCCTGCTCAGCCAGCACCGCCGCGATCAGGCTGGCGATATTATCCTCTTCGTCGTAAGTCGGAGTAACCACGACTGCCCGCAGCACATCCACCGAATCCATCACAGGAAGAAGACGCTCCTCGTACATATCACGACAGCCGGTTATAACGGCGCATCAGTTCCAGCAGGCGATCATGAGGCAGCGCATAAGCCTTGTGGTTGTCGCGCCCGACCATCGTCTCGGCTGCGATCAGCGAATTGAGGACGGCTTCTTCAACGCACTCGATTACCGCCAGGAAGATCTCATCAATCGTGCGCCCATCATCCACAAAGCGCGGCGAGGTATCAATCACCGCATCAGGATAATGGAAAAATCGGTTGCTGGTGGAAAAAGCGATGACAAAATCGCCGCTCTGATCCCCACAAATTGCGCCTGTGCGTGCCAGCCCAAAGGGAACACGCTTCGCCAGGCGCTCCAACTGAAGCGCGGAGAAAGGCACATCGGTTGCCAGCACAATCATAATCGAACCGGGTGGAGTCTCTGGCATGTATTCTTCCAACAGCTCCATGCCCACTGGCACACCCGTCACCATCAATTCCGCACGCCTGCCGAAGTTCGACTGCACCAGCGCCCCCACAGTAAAGCGGCCATCCATGACCATGCGCGACGCAGTGCCGATGCCACCCTTAAACTGGTAGCAGGTCGTGCCAGTGCCGCCGCCCACATTCCCTTCGATGACTTCACTGCTGCTGGCAGTCTCGATAGCATTCCAGACATGCTCCGGCTTGATATGCCGCCCACGCGCGTCGTTGAGCATGGCATCATTGCATTCGCCCACCACACAATTGACCGTACCGGTGTGCAGGGCAATATCCGGGTTTGTGCGCAGCATATAACTCATCAGGCCATCGCCCGCCCGCGCCACACTCAGGTTGCTGGTGAGGATGATCGGCGTTTCGATGGTGCCGCGCTCACGCACCTGCTCAAACCCCATGCACTTGCCGAAGCCATTAATCGAATAGACCGCGCCTGCAACCTTCTCGCGGAACAGATTGCCACTGTGCGCCAGCACTGCTGTCACACCTGTGCGCACCGGTCCCTCGCCTTCCACCAGCTTGCCATCCCCGCTGATGAGGGTCGTATGGCCCACCATCACGCCGGGAACATCAATAATTGCATTCAAAGGACCGGGAGTCAGGCGGCCCGGTTTTATGCCCAGATCTCGTAATCGTGTCATGCGTCACCTTCCTCGCTCAAAAATAACGCAAAGCAGCCTGCTTGCACAGGCTGAGTAAATGCTCGGATACACACAGATTTTCAAATCGCTTCAAGATGCTTCTATCCCATGAGATCATATGCGAAGCGATGCGCAATCGGGTTTTCCTGCACACGTCCCGCCAATGCCAACTGGCATATCCGCAGTTTGCCCGCGCCGTATGAACGTTCAGCGGCAGCCAGCGCTGGACCCCACTCGCCCGACCAGTCACCATTCCCACTCATCAGGATCGCGTCCCAGCCTTCGGCCTCAAACGTCGCCGCCAGGAAAGGTGTGACATAGCCCGCATCGTGATCGTACCAGAAGCGGAAATCGTTCGTTTCGTAATCCGCTGCCAGCGCATGACCGGTTCCGCATGAGACAAAATGACGTTTGCCCATCCCACAGGCCGTCACCGTGATGCTGTCGCCTGCGATCTCATAATCGCCCGGCTGCAGGTCAAGGAAAATCGCTGTTGCGCCTGCTTCGACCGCCCGCAGAATCTGGTCTTTTTGCTGCTCGAAAGCAGCGAAATCATCAATCAGAATGGTCGAGGCATCGTCTGCAGGAGCAGGTCGCAGGCCCAATTCATGCGCTAACCGTACAGCGCTCCCATCCGGCGCACCCACGCTGGAAGCTGATTTAAGCGTATCTATCGCAAGCCGTGGAAAGACTTCCAGGTCAAGCGCGGTATCATGCAGGATATTGCCCCGCGCGTCAATCAATGCCAGGCGAACCGTCACGTATGTGCGGCTCTCGACCTGAGGCGCGGGGATATTCAAATAACCCTGAAAGGCACTATCGCACACAGGCAGATTGGCCGCAGTGCGCTGTGCAAAAAGAATCTGGCCCCCGCATTCAACCTGATAATGCAGCGAGACATCTTCAGGAGCCTGCTGCGTGTCATTACAAATCCAGGCTTCCAGCGCCAGCGGTTCTCCAGCGAAGTAGGTATAACGATCGGTGCGCAGATTGACCATCAGCGGGGTCAATGCCTCGCGGTAGACAAAGTAGGCGGGTTTCGGCTGTCGTTCCACATCCATGATGGCTTTCATCCAGCCATCGGGAAAAGCATCAATAAACAGGTGGATGGCGATCGAGTTCATGCGCTGGTCACGACGGAAAGCCTCAACCATCAGGCGCGTCACCCACGCCTGATGCGCCCGACTTGCTTCCACCCATGAATCGAGCGAGTGCTGTGTTTCAAACCACAGATAGTGAAAGCGCCCGGTTTGTGCAGAGATAATCTGGTTGGGTGACCAGTCCGCTTCTTCTTCCGGTGATTGCGGCAGCCATTCCGCCGGGTAATAGCGGCGCATCAGGTCGACTGGGTCCAACCCTTCTGAGCCAAACTCGCCGCAGCCGTACATCCAACCCGGTTTGATCTTCTGCCAGTAACCACGATTCAATTTGCCCAGATCCACACCATGGCCGTTATACCAGCCGCAGTAACAGTGATTATCCGGCAAACCTGGCCCTGGTGGATCATAATCGCCATCCACGGCTTTAATCACCCGGTCAGGGTTTTGCAGGTGGATATTCAGGTCCGCTGCCGTGAAGAAGCTTTCCATCTCAGGTCGGGTGAGATGACGATGAGACTTGCCATGCCCATTTGGAAACGGCTCGTTGATATACGTCACCATGATATTGCAGGGATGCGCACGCACCAGCCGTTCCATCTCGCCTGCTTGCCGCACGGCCTCCGCAAACTGGTTGCGTCGCACCACCGCAAACAGGGGCAAATCCGTCTGCGTCATCAGGCCAAGCCGGTCGCAGAAATCGTAGATTTCCGGCTGGACAGGGCGCTGAGTCAGCCGCCAGAAATTCATATGGCAAATCTTCGCCAGTAGAACATCATCAATCAACTGTGACCAATCCTTTTTGATCACATCCTGCTGCGCAAACCCCATCGTATTCGCGCCGCGCAGCCGGATTTCGCGCCCATTGAGATAAAGGCGGCCTTTGGGTTCGCTGGTTTCATCCATCGTGAACGAACGCATCCCAAACTGACGGGTACCCACATCTACCGCCTGCGACTCGGTATCCTGCAACCGCACTTGAATTTGATACAGCCAGGGGGTTTCCGGCTCCCACACTTTGGGGTCCGGTACATCAAAGGGCAGCCGGAAATAATTCACGCCCGGGCCAACGGGTCCCGGCAGCTCGTAAATCTCATCCGCCAGCACCTGCGCTTCGAAATTCTGCCCAAACACGCTGATCGCAAGCTCGATTTCACGCCGCAGGAGAGGGGTGCTATACACCTCAATCCAGGCTTCAGCCCGCGCTTCTTCCAGCACAGGCCGGACAAAAATGTCATGAATGTGGATTGCGGGTCGCGCCTCGACATAAACATCCTGGTAGATGCCCATTCCCGGCGGGCAGTGATGCCAGCCAACCTGCGGATCATCATAACCCGGCCCGGTCGCCGCATACAGTTTATCGCCCTCGTAGAGATGGCCGTCCGTCCCCCAGGAGGTGTTTCCCATGAAGATCGCGTCATTTTCGACCTTCACCAGCAGGGTATTGTCACCTGTGTGAGTCACAGCAGTGATGTCGAACTCGAAAGGTGCGAAGAAACCCTCGTGCGAGCCCACGTACGCGCCGTTGACAAATACATGGGCTTTGTAATCCACACCCTTAAAACAGATAAATAAGCTGCCTTGTTCCTGCATCGCCTGAGTCACGGCAAAATCCGTGCGGTAGAACGTCACGGCCCGCCCCAATGGCTCACCATAATGCGGGATCGTCACGCTTTCCCATGACCCTGCACCATTGAGCGTGCTGCTGAAATCCTGCAAGTCGACATCGGTCTGCACACGCCAATCGAACACTGAAAGTGGCAGCTTGATGCGTGTCGATTCGGGCGTGGGGGCAAGGTCGCGTAAAAATGGCGCGTACTGTTCTCGCATCCGGGCCAGTTCACGCTTCAGATCAGCTTCGGCAAAGGCCGGACGCGGCTGAAATGCCGCTGAAAGATCAGACGATTCTGCTGGGAGAAGATGCGATGGTAGATCGAGCGGGGAGGATTCAACCAGATCGGCTTTACGATCACTGACAGGTTGGGCATCCGTTTGGGGACGCTGGCCGACAGCCAGCTCGGCAAATAAATCGCGCTTTTTCGATGAAGTCTGGTTGGGCAATTTTAGTTCCTTTGAGTATATCCAGAGAGTTGCGATTTTTTATGGTGATGACTTATGATCGTTGTCAGACCATTATAGGGAGATAAAAATTAGCATGTCGCTCAAAGTATTGAACGCCAAGCAGGTAGAATTTTATCACGAACAGGGTTATTTGCTTGCCAAGGGTGTAGTACCAAAGGAAGCACTCGATCTGGCGCAGACCGTGCTGGAAAGATGGGTTGACGAGACTATTCAGAGTTGGGTCGATTCTGGATTGCTGGATGACCCGATGCGTGAAGTGGATTTCGGCCATCGGCTGGCGCAGGTTTGGGAGGCCGCTGGGCATCCGCATTATATCCGCAGCCCGCGCCGTGATCTCATCAGCCCTGAGCTGTTTGACTTTATCCGTCACCCCGCCATTCTGAATGTGGCACAGGATTTGTTAGGCACACCGGAAATCCTGGCACATGGCATTTTTAACGCACGTCCCAAGCTGCCAGACCAGAAATGGACTGATACACCCTGGCACCAGGACGCTCAATACTACCGAGATGCGGAACTGGTACACGTGCTCACCATCTGGATTCCGCTTCAGGCCGTCACGGAGAACAACAGCTGTTTGCAGGTCGCGCCGGGATACCACCAGGGACAGCTTTATGAAGGATACAATGACGCAGAAACCGGCTTCCTGGGGCTTTCTAAAGAGGATCGCGCCGCGCTCAAAGGGCTGCCCATTTCGATGGAACGCGGTGATGCGCTGTGCTTTACGCAGTTAACCCCACATGGCGCGCTGCCGAACCACTCTGACGCCGTGCGCTGGTCAATGGACATGCGTTATGAAGCCACCCCGACCGCGACTGAAAGCGGCAAGAAGCAGGGCTTCGTCGCCCGAAGCGAAGAAAACCCCGACTCCGTCACTTCATACGAAGAATGGCTGACCAAGTGGGAGCAGATCCCGGCGGGCAGTTATTGATCGCGCCAGCTAATCAAAATCGGTTGGCAGTTCAGAGTCACGCAGATGCTCGAACAGGCGCTTAATCTGCGCAGGCGTGACCCGCCCCAGGGATAAATCTGCCGGAATTTGATCTTCAGGGAAAAAGGCCACTTCGCCGGTTTCGGTGAAGCTGGCCCCCGTTTCATCCGCATAATCCGTGTGCGGTTGGTCGTCCAGCAGTTCGCAGAGGAAGAACATCTTATAGGCGTGGAAGGTCGCCGGGGGATGGCCGTGCAGCCGGCGATCATAAACCGCCAGGAGTTTGGACGCGCGAGTGCGGTAGCCGCTTTCCTCATACACTTCGCGCACCACACCCTCACTTGGCACTTCGTTGATGTCCGCCCAACCGCCGGGCAGTGTCCAGCGGCCACCATCGAGATTTTCGCGCACCAGCAGCAGCGCATCATCTTTAAACACCACACCACGCACATCCACCTTAGGTGTGGCATGGCCGGCCTGACCCTCAAACAGATCGCGAATGACCGCTGGTTCCATGCCAGCCTGTGCAGCCAGCATCTCAACCGCGATTTCGCGGACGATTTCGTAGCGTTCCCGGTCAAATGGTTGCGGATCATAAGTGAGGCCGCTCTGGGCTACCGCCTGCAAACGCTGAACCCAGTCTAGCCACTGCGGAGTTTGCATCTTGACCACCTTACTGTGACACGTGAAAGGGCGACCATGAGGATCGCCCCAATAAACTCAAACTCTGAAAAAGTTGATTAAACCAGATGTTTTTCCAAAACCTGCCGGATCGCCTGCTGCACCTGTTCCGTGCTCTGGTCCGCATTGATTCGCATCCAGCGGTCGGGTTCAGCCTGCATCAACGCCTGATAACCGGTGTAGACACGCTCGTGAAACGCGAGTTCCATATCATCCATGCGCGTCCATTCATCACCAAAGAGCGACGCCTGCTTGCGCCGCCGCAAACCCGCTTCCGGCGTGATGTCCAGATAAAGTGTGAGATCAGGGCGCAGGCCGTTTGTCGCAAAACTGATGATGGTTCGCAGCACCTGCAAATCCAGTTGATGACCATAACCCTGATAAGCCAGCGTGGAATCATAAAAGCGGTCGCAGATCACCACACCGCCTGTCGCCAGATGCGGTCGTAGAACTTCCGCCACCAACTGCGCGCGTGACGCGTTGTACAGCAGCAGTTCAGCGTTGGGGGTCATGGCGGTGTTATCCAGGCTGTGCAGGATTTCGCGAATCTGATCACCGATCGGTGTCCCGCCCGGTTCGCGCGTCAGCAGCACCTCATAACCTTGATCGCGCAGGTACGACACAAGCTGACGGGCCTGGGTGGTTTTGCCGCTCCCATCCAGGCCCTCAAAAGTGATAAACATGGGCGTTTCCTATCCGTTTTCGCGCGAGATGCGGACACGCCGCTGAGGTTCTTTACCGTGACTCTGTGAGATCAACTGCGCCCGACGTGCCAGATCATGCTGAAGGCGGCGAATATCTGCGCCCTGCGGCAGCAGGTCAATTGACTCTTCGCCTGCCTGCACCCGCCGAATTGCTTCTTCAGCTTCCTGCATGGCATTGCTGTAAGGGTCCTGCACGTTGCCGTTTTCATCAAGCTGGAACACATCCGTCAGGAAGTTTTCCATCTGGGTGACCGTATTGGCCCGTAAGACATAGATCGGTGTTCCACGCCGCTCAGCATCCACAATCAATTTGGGGCGGCGGCGATAGTAATTCTTCAATGTCACAATGGCATCCGCACGGCCAAAATCATCGGTCAGCACCAGCGGCACATGCAAACGGCGGCCTGCCTGCTGCAAGCGATTACGCGCGACCCCATAAGCATAGACGGTCAGGGTTTGCATCTGGCCGTTTGCCAGAGCGGTCTTTGGGTCAAGCTCGATCACTTCATTGCGCGCCCGTGCACGTACACCGCGCCCATTGCGTGTGCTGCCCCCATTCCCGTTGGAGTTGCGCTGCTGTTCGGCAATCGCGCTGGTCTCGGGCTGCTCCGTTTCGACAATGATCTCCCCTGCCTCGTTGCGCTGGCGGATTTCAACCGGCATCGGGCGTCCGCGTAGAATGCCATCGACTGCCGCCGAAACATCTTCATGGACAACCAGACGGTCGCGCGTTTGAATCTCGATCAGCACATCAAAGGTGGGTGGTGCGCGTCGTTCCAGAACTGTTTTCTGCGTTCCACGGCGGCGAGCTTCGTCATCGGAAAGTGTGACCGACTCGATGCCGCCGACCAGATCCGAAAGCGTCGGGTTAAGCATGAGATTGTCGAGCGCGTTACCATGCGCCGTACCAATCAACTGCACACCCCGTTCGGCGATTGTACGCGCGGCCATCGCTTCTAACTCGCGCCCAATCTCGTCGATGACGATCACTTCAGGGTTGTGATTCTCCACCGCTTCGATCATGACTTCGTGCTGGTGCTCCGGGCGTGAAACCTGCATCCGGCGGGCCTTACCCACTGCCGGGTGCGGCACGTCGCCATCACCGCCGATCTCATTCGAGGTA
Organism: Anaerolineae bacterium; assembly: GCA_019912985.1. Lineage (GTDB taxonomy): Bacteria > Chloroflexota > Anaerolineae > Aggregatilineales > Phototrophicaceae > JAIOHN01. The sequence goes on from JAIOHN010000681.1 coordinate 9,455, forward strand.
TCCACAATCACTACCCGCTTGCTTTCGGCCATCACACGCGCAGCCTCGCGCAGCATGGTGGTCTTGCCCACGCCGGGCGGCCCCAGCAGCAGAATACTCTGGCCGGACTCAATCAAATCCTGAATGATTTCGATTGTGCCATAAACCGCACGCCCGACACGGCAGGTCAACCCCACCACGTCGCCACGACGGTTTCGAATAGCCGAGATTCGATGCAATGTTCGTTCGATACCGGCGCGATTATCCGCGTCAAAGTCGCCAATATTGGCGATAATTTGATCGAGATCCTCGCGCGTGACCTCACGGGAAAGCAGTTCAACTTCTTCATTGGTGTAACGCGCTGTTGGAATGCGCCCCAGGTCAAGCACGATTTCCAACAGATTATCCACATTGCCTAGCTTATCAAGCGCCTGGTTCAGTTCGTCAGGGAGGACCTGACGCAGTTTATCTAGATTGTCTGTGATCCTACGTTCCATTAGAGGAATAATTTACTCCTGATTCTGCTGAATATGATCGATGACTGGCTCCGTCGCAGTGGGTGGTTTGATGGGGCTTGGAATAACTTCCAGCTTGTGCGCGGGTGTGGCAAACGATGTTTGCCTGATCCCTGCCGCGATATGCCGTACCATCACGGCCTGTCGCGTCATCGGCTCAAAGCCCAGATCGACCAGCGCATCTTCCAGCCAGTCCTGATAACGCCGTACACATACGTAAACCGGCAGGCGATCCACATTATTGGCATAGCGCATGGCTGCGCCAATGATCGCCACCGCTTCACTGAACACATCGGGATGCAAGTAGGGCATCAAGTAGATCCCATGCTTGCCCTCAGAAATCGCGATATAGCCCTCTACACGTTCATTTTTCCGGTAAACCAGTCCATCGCTCTGGCTCGGTGGCATCGCAATTTGCTGAACCAGGCGTGGCACGACATTTGAATAGAGCAGATGGATGCCATGTTCATCTGCCTCAGTGACTTGGGTTAATAAAATATCCGGCAAATCAGGTAAAACTGCCGGCGCGCGCTGCCAGATTTCCTGGCGCGCATAGATCGCAAAACCAGACACTCGCAGCGTCTCGAACAAATCCAGGTGTTCATCCACTTCCGCAGTCAGCATGTGCGCGCCTCGTCTGCCCGCATCTGCCACCATTGCATCCAGCACATGCAGCCAGGCTGTATCATCTTCACCATAATCTAACCCTGGCGCGATATAAATCATCCGCGCATGGGTTTCGTCAGGCCGCAGTCGAAACTGTCCGACCACATACTGATCCTCGCAGCGTGCCATCAAGGTATGCAGGCCGCGCTGTGGCAGGAAAAAATTGGAAAACAGCGCACTATTGGGGCCATGCATCGCCCGGGTAAAACCGGTCTCACTGTCCAGAATCGTCCCATTTTCCACCAGACGTTTGACCAGCGGGATATCCACCAGTTTGACAGCACGGGTTTCAGCTTGGGTCATAACGCGACTCTTCTCTACAAGATCGCCGATAAACCAGATGGTGCCGGAACTGGCATCGAGTAGCTGTCAGATCGAGGGAAAAAACTGTTTGGGAGGGATTAGATACCATTCTTCTCATCAAACGCTATTGTATCACCCTATGTTTATTCTTGGCAACGATCTTAATCAGCGCTTGTTACTTGCTGTTCCCGGCGTGCAGCAAAGCTACACCGGCAGCAATCTGTTTTAGATTAACATGGTTACGCAAAAATAATGTTAGAAGTGGGTGTGGGGTATGTGTGTTTATGGTAGCGAATCGGCCAGTGTCTGATAAATTTCGACCGTCGCCTCGGCTACTCGTCGGTGTGTGTAGTGTTTCAGCACCCGTTCGCGCCCCTGTTCGCCCAGCCAGTTCCGCCAATCCGGTTGCAATTGCAAATCGCGCAGGTGGCGCGTCAGCGCCAGCACATCGCCTTCAGGGAAGATCACCCCAGCCTGACCAACGACGTCCGGGATCGCGCCACTGTCAGAGCCAATTACCGCGATCCCGCTCGACATCGCTTCCAGCAACACCCGCCCGAACTGCTCTTTCCAGTTGGGCCGCGTGAGCGAGGGCAGCACGAAGACATCCAGCCCATGATAATGGGCGGCGATCTCAACGGAAGGGATGCGATCATAAAAACACACGTGATCGCGCAACCCAAGGCAGTTAGCCTGGGCTTCCAGTGCGCCACGTTGAGGGCCGCTGCCGACAATTTTCAACTGCCAGTTGCTATTATCCAGGCGCGCAACCGCATCCAGCAGCAGATGCAGCCCTTTTTCCTCCACCAATCGCCCGAAATAACCGATGGTGAACGGACCTTTAGGCTTACGGGAGGCAGGATAAAACAGGTTGGGGTCCACGCCAAACTGCGGAATCACTTCCAGCGGGCCGGTGTAGCCCTTGTCACGCCAGATAAGCGCCGCACTGTCCGTCCCGGCGATGGCGTAATCCACGTTTTTCAATACCCAGTGTTCGCCCCAATTAAACGGCGGTGGATACTGGCGGTAGAGGTTCTGCCAGCTAAAAACAGCGTTTTCGCGCCCATCCTGCGTGCCAACCAGAGCGCCTGCCAGGTGGCGAGGTTATAGGGTTCCTCGTCAATATGGACGATATGCGGGCGAAAGGCGCGAATCTGCCGCGCAAGCTCCGGGTAATAGTGCAGATGAAAGTTGCCGTTAAAGTGGATCGGCGTGACCTCAAGATCATATCCCTGAGTCGCGACCCGCTCCAGCCTGGTTTCATCCTGGGCGGCTTTCCACGATGGCGGCACCAGCACCCGCAGATTAATGTCCAGGGCAGCAATTTCTTCCAGTTTGCGCTGGTAAATACCGACGATGCAGGCTTTGGAAACCATTAAAACGCGCAGCGGTTCGAGCACTCTAGGCCTCATTCTCAATCAACAATGCAGGGCGCAGCAGTCCAATGAGGATGGCAAGGGTCACTTTGATCATGTAATAGATGGAGCGCAGGCTGGTGATCGAGGAACGCCCGGCAAATCGCGGTTTCATCGTCACCGGGATCTCATAAATACGCAGCCCGGCACGATGCGCCACCACCAGCGCTTCCGGTTCGGGATAATCATGCGGGTAGCTGAGCGCAAACAGGCGGATGGCACGGCGGTTAAACGCCGCAAAGCCGGAGGTAGGATCGGTGACCGGCTGACCATTAATCGTCGAAATAAGCTGAGACAGCAGCATAATGCCGATGCGGCGGGCGGGTGGGGTGTGATAGCCGCGCTGCTCGATAAAGCGTGAGCCGATGACCAGATCACCGTCTCCGTCATGGAGGGCGTTCCACAGGCGGCACACATCATCTTCGGAAAGATGCTGACCGTCACCATCACTGCGAAGCACGATGTCATAGGCTTTTTCAGCAGCGTAGATCAGGCCTGTCTGCACGGCAGCACCGATGCCCACATTATGCGGCAAATGCAGCACAATCGCGCCTGCGGCTTCCGCCCGTTCACCTGTGTGATCGTTGGAGCCATCATTAATCACGGCAATGTCCGCATCGGGGAGGTATGTTCGCAGCGCCGCGATCACATGGGCGATGCTGTCCTCTTCGTTGAACGCCGGGACAATCACCAGCGTCCGGGGCGGTGTGGTTACAGACATGATTCACTTCCGCAGTGGCGGCCCATCAGCGGCACACCACTACTGTAAAATGACACTGCTCCTGATTCTTCCCTTGAATTGCCAGCGCGTCAAGGTGTAGTGAGGTCATGTCGCATCCAAACATTCGGCTCCACGTAAATGGCTTGATCCTGCTCGACATCAACCACCACAGGCTCAAGCGCCCCCGGCACAATGTAGCGACCACTCTCAGGAAAGCGCATCTCAGTCCAGGCTTCCCACTGGGCAATCGTGCCGGGAATGGTCATGGATTGTGGGCAGGCGCGAACGATCTGCGCACCGACCCGCCAGTGAACCCGCAGCCACGGATCGAAGGGGGTACCATCTGGCTGCTGCCAGCGAATATAGCGCTCAATCGGTGTCAGCGGATAGCGGTGCTTCAATGATGGGCGCACTGGTGCGACCAATGCCGTCAGGCCCTGCGCACGGGCAATGTGCTTCATACCCTGGACTGCATAGCGGCTGACACCCTGACCTTTAAATCCAGGCGCGACGGTGATTGAAATTGCCGACAGGGCGTTCGGTGAGATGCCCTGCTCACGCTCCAACACACCTTTTTCCAGCACCCAATCCCAACCACGATCTGGCAGGTCGTTACCATCCCAATGAAATGGGATGCTGTTGCCAATCGCTGCTACCGCGCCCGCCTCATCGTATAAAGCAAACTGACATTGCGGAAAATCCTCGTACAGCCGTGGGAAATACTGGTTGGCAATCGTGTCCTCAAGCATAAATGCCGGCCAGCCCTGCCCAATGATCTCCGCTTCAATCTCTTCTGGCAGCGGCTGTTCATGAACGGTCATAAATCGGTAGTTCGACATCTTACTCACTGCCCTTTTCTGCCAGCCGGTCGTAGAGGCCGATATAACGCATTGCCACCTGCGACCAACTGTACTCTTTCTCAATCAACGCACGCCCCTGTTCGGCCAAACCTGCCTGCAAATCCTTATCGCGCAGCAAACGGGTTATCCCTGCTGCGAAATCCTCCACCTCGGCGATCAGGACATCCCGCTCATGCTCGACATGGATGCCATCCACACTGAGCGGCGTAGCGACTACAGGTAGTCCCATCGCCAGCGCTTCCAGCACCTTGTTCTTGATGCCTGCGCCAAAGCGCAGCGGACAGGCAAATACACTGGCACGCGCCAGATAGGGACGCACATCCGGCACCCGTCCTGTTACTTTGATATGATCTCCGGCCAGCGCTTGCAGGGCTGGCGGTGGCGCGTTCCCCACCAGCCACAAGCGTACATCCGGCATCTGCTGGCGCACCTGGGGCAAAATCTCGCGGGCCAGCAGCAGCGCCGCATCCACATTCGGCGCATACTCGTAATTGCCGACGAACAGCAGCGCCTTCGCACGCCGCCGCACACGCGGCAGGCGAAAGTTATACAGATCAATGCCGTTGGGAATAACCTCAACGCGCATGGTCGGATTAAGTGATAATAGCTCTTCACGATCACGTTCGGAGACAACCACCACATTCTGGTAAGGCGCAAACATCCACGACTCGAAACGACGCGCAAAGAACTGCTGCGCATAAGTCGCCAGCTTCCCCGGCGTCAGGGGCGTCTCACGCTCAATCAGGCGGCGCAGATACAGGCTGTACGACTCGTAGGGCGTAATCAAAGCAGGCAAGCGCCCTATCGCCTGAGCATATTCATAAACCTGCACACCGCCGAAAAAATGCACCAAATCATAATTATTCTCAGTGACAAGACGTTGAATAGCGCTGAACATCTCCGGTGAACGTGCCTGCGATGCGTGACGCGGGAAACGGCTTTTGGGCATCAACACACGCTGCATATAGGTGGTCATGCGGCTGACGGGCATGGGAAACAGCTCGACCTGGCCGAAGTACATATCGTACTTACCAATTTCATCCCAATCTTCAGGTCGATCCGCAAATGCCAGCAGGTCAATCTGGTAATGGCGCGCTTCCAACTCGCGCATCAGGTGCCAGACGATCAGCCGGTCGCCCAGATAGAGCGGGTATGGCGGGCAGCGTGAGATGAGCAAAATTCGTTTCATGTGGCAAATCTTAAACGCAAGCGGCAGTCAATGATAGCCTTTTCATGAGGAGAGGATTGCATCCAGCGCACGAGTGAACTGCGCGCCATTGGATTCCATCGAAAAATGTCGCAGCACATGCTCGCGTCCGGCAGCACCCATTTTCGCTCGCAAACTGGCATCATGCAGCAGGTCGATCACACGGCTGGCGAGTGCGGCAGCATCCCCCGCTGGCACCAGATAACCAGTCTCGCCATCGACAATCGTCTCGGATGGCCCACCCTGGTTGGTGCTGACCACAGGCTTACCGCAGGCCATCGCTTCGATGTTGACCACACCGTAGCCCTCAAAACGGGAGGCACACACCACCACATCCGCCGCCCCGATCACACGCTCGACATCAGACCGGAAGCCGAGATAGCTCAAGCGCTTGCGCAGCAGCGACGTCTGCCGGGCGGCCTGGATAATCCGCGCCTTGTAGCTGTCATCCGCGCTGGTCTGAGTGTTTTCCCCGGCGACGATAAAGCGCGCTTCCGGGATTTGCAGCACCACCTGCTTCGCCATCGCCTGGAACACATCATGTCCCTTCACATCCTGAAAGCGCGCGATCATGGCGACCACTGGCGCATCCTGCGCGATGTTCGCATCAAAGCGTACCTTGACGCCATCCACACCGGGGTGAAAGCGCTGTGTATCCACGCCAGGGTAAAGGACTTCGATACGCTCTGGCGGCATAAACGGCGGCTGACCGAGAAAGCCATCCTTGATGGCCTGCGAATGGGCGAAGGCCGCCAATGGCCGCCGGAAAAAGCCGCGCTGCCACAGCCTGGGATGGAACCACCAGCCCATACAGGTCCACAGCAGCGGCACCCCGGCGCGGGTCGCCGCCGGGAGCGCAAACGGCAGGCTGTGATATTCCGCATGGACGGCATGGATCTTCTGCTCGCGGATAATTGCCTCCATCTGGCGCGCTGCCGGAAACTGCGCCCACAGTGCCGGGATAAAATAAACGTTGGCTCCACGCCAGGGGGTGACATGCACCGGCCAGCCCAACGACTGCCAGCGCTCACTGAGTTGACCAGTACGCGGCACCAGCAGATGTGGGAGAAAGCGAGCAGGGTCCAGACTGCGTGCCAGGGTGACTAACGCAGTCTCTCCACCGCCTAAATCGCTGTAGCTGGAAACAAAAAGCAGGTTCATCAGGGCCATTCACAAAGACCTGGATTGAAATACAAGCCAAACTATTGATAGACTATACTATAAGTGTAGAGGGGTTACACACGCGCAAATTACCGCGCACAACCGTCAAGTCAGATCAACGGGGCATTCACCATGCCCTTTATGCAGGAAACCTGTCCATGACTGAGTCTGTTGCTGAATTTTACAAAGAACTTGCGAATGATTACCACTTTATCTTTGCCGACTGGCGTAAATCCGTGCTGCGGCAAAGCGAAGCGCTCGACCACTTAATTCGCGCGCAGGGCCTCAAAGTCGGCGCAAGTGTGCTCGACTGCTCCTGTGGCATCGGCACGCAGGCCATCGGCCTGGCGGTGCGCGGCTACAACGTTCACGGGACCGACCTGAGCGCTGAAGCCGTAGCACGCGCCCAACAGGAAGCCGAACGTGCCAAAGTCAAGATCACCTTCGGCGTGTCCGATTTCCGCGAGTTGGAAGCGAATGTGCCAGGGACATTCGATGTCGTACTCTCCTGTGATAATTCCATTGCGCACCTGCTCACCGAGGAAGACCTGGAACTTGCCCTGCACAATATGCGCGCAAAACTCAATCCGGGCGGGCTGCTGCTGCTCAGCCTGCGCGATTACGACACGCTGATCAAGGAAAAGCCGCAGTCCACGCTGCCTGTCGTGGCCGACCGCGAGATGGGCCGCAGCATTGTCTTTCAGGTATGGGATTGGGCCGAGGATGGCCGGAGCTACCGGCTCAATCACTTTACGCTCAAGCAGCAGGATAATGACTGGCAGACCAGTGTCAACAGCACCCGCCTGCGTGCCTGGCAGCGTGCTGAAATTGAAGCCGCGCTGGCGGCTACTGGACTCCACAACGTGACGTGGCACATGCCTGATGACGAGAGCTACTACCAACCCATTGTCACCGCCCGCCTAACTGATTAGGAGCCATTCATGCCCCAGTTGATGACCACGCTAGGACCGAAAGATGCCAATGAGCTTGGCATGATCCTGCCTCACGAGCATGTTTTTGTCGATCTGCGCACCTGGGACCAACCCGGTTACGGTGAGGGCAGCGCCGAAGACGTGATCGAGTTAATGGGGCCGGAGATCGAGAAAATCAAGGCCCTGGGCGTCACTGCGCTGGTCGAATGCAGCACGGTAGGGGTGGGACGACGCGCCGACCTCGACCGGGCCGTATCCGAAGCGACGGACTTTCCGCTGGTCGTGCCGACCGGCATCTACCGCGAACCGTGGGTTCCCGATTGGGCGCACAAGGCCAGTGAAGACGAATTACGCGACTGGATGCTGGGCGAGCTTCAGGGCGAAATTGAGGACAGCGGCGTTCAGGCGGCATGGATAAAACTAAGTGCAGGTGATGATGGCATCACCGATTGCGAGGCCAAAATTTTGCGTGCCGCGTCCCGTGCCGCCCGTGAAACCCAGGCGGTGATCGGCAGCCACACCATTCGCGGGCGCGTGGTCCGTGACCAGCTCGACATCATCGAGGCCGCGGGTTACACCCCCCAGCGCTATATCTGGATTCACACCCAGGCGGAACCGAACTTTGACCTTCATCTGGAAGTCGCCAAGCGTGGTGCCTGGATTGAGTACGATTCGATTGGCAGCAAGGATGACGATTATTTTGTAGAGCATATCCAGCGCGTGCTGGATGCCGGTTACGACGATCAATTGCTGCTCAGTCATGATCGTGGCTGGTACGATCCCGCACAGCCCGGCGGCGGCATCCCAAAGCCCTATACGCACCTCAGCGAAAGTCTGATCCCGAAGCTGCGCGCCGCTGGAGTGGATGACGCGACACTCCACCAGCTCACGCACACCAACCCCTTTAACGCCTTCGCCCGTTGAATCAAAAAGCCCGCTGATTTTTCGTCAGCGGGCTTTGTTCTTCGTAATCTCAGGCCCAGCCGAGTAACTGGGCAATGGTTGCCGTAGTGAAAGTCACACCGAAGGCCAGTACCAGCGGCAGGAATGTCGCCACCAGTGTCCACTTGCGGTTCTTGGTCTCTTGCCAGATGGTGAGGATTGTCGTGCTGCACGGATTATGCAGCAGGCTGAACAGCATCAGATTGATCGCAGTCAGCATCGTCCACCCCCCGACCTGGGTCAGCACTGTATAAACCTGAGCATTGTCCAGTTCAAGCATGACACCAGACTGCGCACCAGCGATATTGCGGCCCAATGTGAGAGTCAGCATCAAAATCGTCGGGATGATGATCTCGTTGGCAGGGATCGCAATAATGTAGGCAACGAGGATCACCCCGTTCAGGCCAAACAGCAGCCCCAGTGGGTTCAGCAGGTTGACCATGTGTGCGGCAATCGTGGCGTCACCCAGGTAAATATTGCTTGTCAGCCAGATCACCGCACCAGCCGGTGCCGCCATCGTCACCGCACGCCACAGCACAATCATGGTACGATCAATCAGCGAGGTGTACAGGGTTTGCAGTACCTGCGGCGGGCGATAGGGTGGCAGCTCAAGGCTGAAGGTCGAGGCTTCACCCTTGAGCCAGGTGCGTGAGAGAAAAGCTGACACAAACAGTGTGACGAAGACACCCAGAATAGCGACAGTGACTACACTGGCCGCCGCGACAAAGCTCGCCAGCGCAGGCGGCGCGGTCGCGCCGATGAAGATTGTCCCCATCAGGATTAGTGTCGGCCAGCGGCCATTGCAGATGCTGAAGTTGTTGGTAATGATCGCGATCAGCCGTTCACGCGGGCTGTCAATAATCCGGGTCGCCACGACACCAGCGGCGTTACAACCATACCCCATCATCATGGTCAGGGCCTGCTTACCATGCGCACCAGAGCGTTTGAACAGCCGGTCCAGGTTGAAGGCCACACGCGGCAGATAACCGAAGTCTTCTAACAGGGTAAACAATGGGAAGAAAATCGCCATCGGCGGCAGCATGACCGCGATCACCCAGGCGGTTGCCAGATACACCCCGTCGATCAAAAATCCGGATAACCAGGCCGGGAAGCTGAGCGATGTCGCTGCAGCATGCAGGCCGTTATAAACGGTACCGAGCAGGAGGTCCGCCAGCATTTTCGATGGGACATTTGCGCCCGCAATCGTCAGCCAGAACACGCCCATCAGCATCAGCAGCATGAGCGGGAAGCCCCAGGTGCGGCTGGTTAGCAGACGGTCCAGCGTGCGGTCAAAATCATAACGCGTTTTTTCGCCTTCCCGCTGCACCGCCCGGTCTGCGATCTGACCGGCATCGGTGAAAATCGATTCCATCAAACGGTCGTGGAATTCGCCGCCAATATCGTTGCGGAGCGAATCCACCGTTTGCAAGAGTTGTTCAGAGTTTTGCGTTGCCATGTTAACTGACCGCCTCTAACTGCACGAAGTTCTCGGCCTGCGGGATATTGCTTTGGCTCAACTGACCGAGCGTGCCTTCGCGAATGGCTTTGGCAATGCTCTCATCACCATCCAGCAGGCGCAAGGCCACCCAGCGGGCATTTGGCAGATCGGGATAAATGGCTTCGATTTGCTGCACCAACTGCTGCACGGCCTGTTCAACCTGTGGGTCACGATATTGAATGCGGTGCGGCCTGGTGGCAAATTCGCCACTGACGACCTGGGAAATCGCGCTCAGCAGGTCCTGAATGCCTTCGCCCTGGCGGGCTGACATCGGCACGACTGGCACACCAAGATCACGAGTCAGGCGGCGTTCATCTACATGCAAGCCGTGACGTTTAGCCTCGTCCATCAAATTGAGGGCGATCACCACACGGTCTGTGATTTCCAGCACTTGCAGCGCCAGATTGAGATTGCGCTCCAGGCGGGTCGCATCCGTGACCACGACGGTCACGCTGGGCTGACCGAACAGGATGAAATCACGGGCGACTTCTTCGTCAGCGCTGGTCGAAAGCAGCGAGTACGTGCCTGGCAGGTCAACGATTTTATAGCGCCTGTCACCATACACATAACCGCCTTCGGCACGGGTAACGGTCTTTCCCGGCCAGTTGCCAGTGTGCTGGCGTAGACCGGTCAATGCATTAAACACTGTGCTTTTGCCGGTGTTGGGATTACCAGCCAGTGCAATCATGTAATCCCAGTTATCCATGTTGATGCCCAGCCGAACAAGTTCTGCATTGGTATACAGCGGACAGGTTGCACATTGAGCTGTGGGGGCAGTGATATCAGGCGTGGTCATCATTCATTCTCCTCATCAATCGTAATTTGGATGCAGCTTGCTTGCTCCTGACGTAAAGCGATCACCGCACCGCGAATACGATAAGCAGTGGGATCGCCAAGCGGATTCTTCATCTCGACCTCGATCTTCAGACCCGGCAGGATGCCCAGGTCCATCATGCGCCGCCGCTCTGCACCTTTGTTGGTGAGGGCGGTCACTGTCGCGACAGCCTTTATAGGAAGTTGGTCCAGTGTTTTGGTTTGCACCTGGTGGTCGATCATGTCAGCCATCCGAAATAGTCTAAATAGCATACTCTAACAAGCATTTTAGACTGACCTAAAAAATTTGTCAAGGAATTGGTATATTAGAATGTGGTAAGCCGAAATTCGTTTTAGTAAGGGCCGAAGGCGACGCTGTTGCGGTTAAGCAGGATATACACCAGTCCACTGGTCTTATCCATCAGCAGCGACCCACCCTCGAAGCGTTGCAGGGTCAGTTCAGCGGGTTGCCCCCCCAGCCGCGCGAAGCCCAATCCATCGCGCACGCCATCCACCAGCCGCCACATTATCCCAAACCCTTCGGTGGGAATTTGCAAACCGGGTGGTGCATCAATCGGTTCTTCCGTGCCAGGGGGTGGCACAAATGGCAGCGCCCAGTAGCGGTCACCTGTCACACCGCCATCGGTGG
>JAIOHN010000682.1 GCA_019912985.1 Anaerolineae bacterium
CATTGATCTTCTCGGTCAGCGGCATATCGATGGGCATCTTGCAAAGTCACAACCACTTTCTGCTGCCCGCCATGGCACCGATCATGTTTGATGTCGGCATCCTTTTCGGTGTGCTGTTTCTAATCAAACCTTTCGGGGTCAATGGTGTGGCTGTCGGCGCGGTTTTGGGTGCGGCGATGCACTTCGGCGTGCAGATTCCTGGCCTGATCCACTTCCGGGCGCGCTGGCGGCCGGAACTTGGCCTGCGCGATCCGATCTTATGGCGCATCATCCGTCTAATGCTGCCGCGTGTTGCGGGTCTGGGCGTCTTCAGCCTCAATTTCATCGTCATGAACAACATCGCCTCACGCCTGGGGGTTGGCTCGGTCAGCGCCTTGAACTGGGGTTGGCGCTTGATGCAAATCCCGCAGACTTTGATCGGCACCGCCATGGGAACCGTAATCTTCCCCACACTCGCTGCACTAAGCGAACTGGGCGACGAAAGCGGTAAACGCGATGCCATGTCCGGCGCGCTGAAGTTTATCATGATCGCCAGTATTCCCTCCGCCGTGGGTCTGATTTTTGTCGGCCAGCCGTTGATCGGCCTGCTTGAGCGCGGTGCGTTCGATGCGTCGGCCTCGGCGCTGGTCTACAGTACACTGCGATTCTTCGCTCTTGGCATCATTGCGCACTCGGCGCTGGAAGTGGTGGCCCGCAGCTTTTACGCTGATCAGGACACACTCACGCCACTGTGGGCAGCGCTGGGTGGCGCATTGATTAATCTGACGTTGGCGTTTTTGCTAAGCGGCGTCGTACAGGCTGAAGCCTACGCTTTTACCAATACCATCGCGCTTCAATTCCCTTCACTCAATCTCATCACCGCGACTGGTGCGGTTGGAGGGCTGGCGCTGGCGAACACATTGGGAACCGCGTTCGAGGTCACCACACTGCTGTTCGTACTGCGGCGACGCTGGCATGGCATCAACGAAAATGCGCTGGCAAGCACCACCCTCAAAACCCTGGCCGCCAGCCTCGTGATGGCGCTGGTGATTGTGGTGATTGAAAACCTATGGCACAGCTTTGGCCTAGCAGATCGTGGGCTGTTGTACCACATCGCCCAGGTGGCGGTGGAGACACTCGCCGGAGCGCTCACATTCGTGGTGGTAGCCCTGCTCTTGAAGATGGATGAGCTGCGCGGGTTAATCAGTCTGGTGCTGCGCCGGCAAAAGCCGATGGAGGTATTGACGGCATGACAGTCAAAATCAAAATGCTCACCCTGGGGATCGCCTCAACCAACAGTTACATCGTGGGCGACACAGAGACCAAAGAGGCACTGGTGATCGACCCGGTGGACCGCGCGCCACTGCTGGTCAAGGCAGCCCAGGAAAGCGGTTGGACGATTAAGCTCATTCTGGCGACCCATGGGCATTTCGATCATGTCCTCGCCAGTAAGGAACTCAAGGAACTCACTGGCGCACCATTCTACATCCACGAGAAAGGTCCTTTCTGGCTGGATAAAATGCCGGACCAGGGTCTGATGTTCACCGGCCAACCTTTTCCCGAAGCGGCAACTCCCGATCGTTACCTCACCGATGGGCCGGAAACAATTACGCTGGGCGCGATCACCCTTGAAACACGCTTTACCCCCGGCCACTCACCCGACCATCTCAGCTACTACATGCCGGAAAAGAAGCTGGTCTTTTCAGGGGACTGCCTGTTTACAGGCAGCATTGGCCGCACGGATCTCCCTGGCTGTGACTACGATGTATTGATGCAATCCATCTTCGAGCAGTTGCTGCCCTTAGGAGATGAGGTACGTGTCCTGCCCGGCCACATGGAACCGACCACCATCGGGGCTGAACGCCAGAGCAATCCGTTTTTGCTGGAATACAGTCGGTGAAAACGCCATCCAAATGAAATTTAATACGGCCTTTAATCCAACATCCGCGTTCATCTTTACGCGGTCCTGTTTTCGCGTTATCCTCTGGGTAGTGGGAGGCGCGTGATGAATATCCTGAATCAGTATTCATACATTCTGATCAGCCTGGGCGTGATTTTCGTCAGCATCTTGCTCCTGCGCCGCTACCTCGTCAGCACCCGTGTGCTTTCGTCAGCTGTTTTGAGTTTGGTGATTCTCAGCGCAGCAGGCTTCTTTTTACTGCGGCCTGGCGCTGGCGATACAGACAGCCTGTCGGTTGCCGAGGCAACGCTGAACAATGGCAAACCCACTTTTCTCGAATTTTTCAGCAATTACTGCGCGGGCTGCCTGGCGGTTCGCCCGGTGGTTGATCGCTATGCCGAAGATCTGGCTGATTCGTTCAACGTCTTGCGGGTGGACATTCACACAGATGTAGGCCGTGAACTGCGCGGTCGTTACGATTTTTCCTTTACGCCCGAATTCCTCCTGTTCAATCGTGAAGGTGAAGTGGTGTGGCGCGGGCATACGCCACCGCCGGACGAACAAATCGCCGTTGCCACTTCGCAAAGTATCGGAGCAGAGACCCCTTAAGTATGCATATTCTGATGATCTTTATCGACGGGGTTGGATTGGGTGAGGACAATCCAGAAACCAACCCTTTTTCTGTTGCGCACCTGCCCACCCTGGAAGCACTGGCAGGCGGGCAGCGATGGCTCAGTACTACCGGTCGCCAGATGAGCGACCGCGCCGTATTTATCCCCACAGATCCGCGCCTGGGTATGCCTGGCCGCCCGCAAAGCGCCAGCGGCCAGGCAGCGATTCTCACCGGGCGTAATATCCCTCAAATCATCGGCGAGCATTATGGCCCCAAGCCCAACCTTCCCATCCGTGAACTACTGGCGAAAGACAATTTTTTTATACAGTTAGTTGAGCACGGAAAAACCGCTGCGCTCCTCGAAGCCTATCCTCCGCGCTGGCATCGCGGCATCAACAGCGGCAAGCATCTGCGTTCCAGCTATCAGCAGGCCGCCCATGAAGCCGGTCTACCCATCTTCGAGGAAGACAAAATCTACAGCGGTGAAGCACTGGCGGGCGATTGGACAGGCGAAGGTTGGCGCACAGAACTGGGCTACAAAGACACGCCGGTTTATTCACCGCAGGAAGCCGGGAAAAAGATGGTCGAAATTTCGCGCCATTATGACTTTGCCTTCTTCCCGCATTGGATTACCGATGTCATCGGCCATCGCGGGGATATGAACGACGCTATCCGCATCCTTAAATTATTTGATGGCGTAATGGCGGGCGCGCTGGAAGCCTGGGACGACCAGGAAGGCCTGATGATTATCACCAGCGATCATGGCAACATCGAGACCATCGGTGACCGCCGTCATACCGAGAACGATGTCCCCACAGTCATCATCGGCAGTGAAAAAGAACACTTCGCTCAGGGGCTAACCGACCTCAGCGAACTCGTGCCGAAGATGGCCGAACTACTGCTTCCGTAATAGCTGCCCCTTTGTACAGTGGCATTGTTCGTGGATTGTGAGTAGGCTATACGAAATATTGGAACAGGAAAACAAAGAAGGGCAACATCATGGGTCTTGATCAAGCCATGCGCGAAACCATGCGCCTGTGGGCTTGCGGCGTGACTGTCGTAACCACCACAGACGGCAAAACACGCGCCGGGATGACCGTCAGTTCATTCACCTCTATCTCACTGGAACCACCGTTAATTCTGGTTTGTCTGCACAAAGATGCAGAAACCAGCCGCATTGTAACAGAGTCGGGGATCTTTGCTGTGTCGTTCCTGGGAGTAGATCAGGCCCATGTATCATCGCAGTTTGCAGGCTATGTCGATCTGCCAGAGGGTGCGGATCGCTTTTACCAGATTGACACCGTGACGCAAGAAACAGGCGCACCGATTTTGAAGGACGCGATTGCCTGGCTGGATTGCAAAGTCTACAGTGTACAGGATGGCGGCACACATTGGATTGTCCTGGGCGAAGTAGTGGCGACGGAACGCCTGCCAGACCCGGTGTGGCCGCTGGTGTACCACAATCGAGCCTATCGCAATGTCACCGCTGTGGTTGACCCGGAAAAACCTTAAGCGAGGCGGCTACCCACCCTCAAAAGGTGTACCGAGCGCTTTGGGCTGGTCAGAGCGCAAAAACGAGCGCAAATGTTTTTGCACCGGGCGCGGCAAAATCAACAACAGCCGTTCAATCGCACCACTGCTTACCAACAGCAGGGTAATCACCATTAGTGTCCAGGGAAGCCCGTTGAGCAGTACCAGCGGAATCTGAATATCCGGATTGCCCTGGATGGCAGCGGAGAGCGCTCGCAGCGCCGCAAATAGATAAGCGCCCAATACCACCCGGAACGGATGCCAGCCGCCAAAGATCACGATTGCCAGCGCAATCCAGCCATCTCCACGCATGGCCGGGGGTACAGACCAGCCCGGTTTAAAATGCAGCGAATACGAGGCTCCAGCTAAACCCACCAGCGCCCCGCCAATAATGGTATAGACGTAGCGCAGGCGATTGACCCTGGCACCACGGGCGAATGCCGCTTCTGGTCGCTCGCCAATGGCACGGTGCGACATCCCAGGCCGCGTGCGGAACAGCCAGAACCAGACGACAATCACCAGCACAAAGCTGAAATACACCAGAATGCTGTGGTCGAAGAAAATATGACCGATAATCGGAATGTCACTCAGAATTGGCAGCGGCCAGTGTGGGATTTGCGGGCCGGGAATGCGCGTGTAATCCTGCCCCAGAAACTGGGCGAGATCTGCCGCCAGCAGCGTGAGCACGAAACCCACCGCGACCTGATCCTGCCGTAGTTGAATACTCGAAAAGGCGACAATGAGCGCCATCACTGCCCCGGCGGCCATGGCAACCAACAGGCCAATCACGAGACTGTTTGAAACCAGGGCCGCTGCAAAGCCCATCATGGCCGACAGGGCGATGCTGCCATCAACCGAGAGATTAATCACGCCAGCGCGCTCGGTGATAGTTTCGCCGATACTGGCGATGACTAAAGGTGTCGCATTGGCAACGATCGCCGCCAGCGCGTTTAAAAGTTCTTCGCTCATTTTGTCAGGACCTCACGAGAAACACTGGCAGGCGGTGCTGTGGTAACGGGATCACTTTCCGCAGGAGCAGCTCCAAAACGCTCCTCCATGCGCTGGCGCAGGCCATTAAACAGCAGCACCAGCAGCACCATCGTCCCCTGGAGCACACCGGACAGTGAAGCATCCAGTTGAAGCGCAATTTTGAGACGTGTGCTGCCTGCCAGGATTGCCGCGAAAGCAAAGGCCACCAGCGGTACCAGCAGCACGCGTGTCGAGACCAGGAGACCGATCAATAATCCGAGGAAGCCAATGCCACCGGATACCAGCGGACGCATATTATCAAACGTGAACAACACCCGGTATGCCCCGGCGATTCCTGCCAGCCCGCCACACACCAGAAAGGCACTGAGCATCGTGCGGCTGGTGGGGACGCCAAGAAGCAGCGACGATTTGGGGTTGCGTCCAGTGGCTTTCAACTGTAACCCCCAGCGCGTACCACGCAGCGCCAGCGGCAGCGCGATAATGACGAGCACCACCAGCACTAACACCAATAAACTCACGGTTAGATCGGGCGAAAGCTCCGGCAAAAGGGCTTCAGCAGGAAACGGCTCTGTTCCCTGGGCGCTGCCGCCAATCTCCGGCTGCCAGGGGCCGGAAATCAGATAAATAGCGGCCACATCCGCCAGCGCGTTGAGGGCAATACCGCCAAAAATCTCGTTCACACCCAGGCGGATTTTGAGCAAACCGACAATCGTCGCCCAAAACATGCCACCAATAACCGCCAGCACCAATTCCAGCGCGATCAACAGTGGCGCAAGCTCTGGGCTTACCGTGACATATTGCGCCGCCCAGCTGGCGAAGATCGCGCCAACCATCATCTGGCCTTCAATGCCGATATTCCATAACCCGGCCCGGAAAGTCACCACCAGCCCCAAACTGACCAGCGTCAGCGGAATCCAGAAATTCAACACACTTGAAAATGAACGTGAATTCCGAAATGCGCCTTCCCAAATTTTCTCAAAGACTTCAATCGGGTTTTTGCCCACCAGCAATACCAGCAGCGCTGCAATTGCCAGCGAGATAATGATCGGCAGTACAGTGAAGGCCAACTGTATTCCAAATGATCGATTCCGCATAATTCCCCCTGCTAGCTGGCCCCGACGAACTCACCGCCGATAAGGTAACCAAGTTCATCAATCGTCACTTTGCTCACGTCAGGGATTTCATAAATCTTCCCAGCAAAGAATACCAGAATTCGATCACTATAGGTCACCAGCTCATCCAGTTCCGGCGAGCTGAAAACGATAGCCGTCCCATGCTGGCGTCGCTCCAACAGCTGCTGCCAGATCCACTGTGCTGAGTCGACATCCAGGCCGCGCGTGGGTTGCTCCAGAATCACCAGTTCTGGCCGCGCGGGCAGCAGCGCCATCAACACACGCTGTTGATTACCGCCGGAAAGCTGCTCAATCTGGTCACTGGCACGTCCTCGTATGTTGTAATGCTGGATGTTCTGACGCGTAGCTTCTTCAGCTTTTTGCCAGTCGATCATGGGCTGGTTATCCATCACCAACGCCATATGCTCGGTCAACGTCAGCCCGGCAACCAATCCTTCTTCCAGACGTCCTGCTGCGCCAAATACGACTCCCCGCTGCAAATACTGGCGGTAGGGTTTGCCAACCATATCTTGCCCACGGATGCGCTCTCGACCACTCAGCGGGCGAATAAGACCGACGCAGGCCCGCATAAACAATTCCTGGCCGCTGCCGTCCAACCCTGCCAGCCCAACCACCTCGCCCGCATGAACAGAAAGATTGACATCAGGAATATCCAGGCGTGAGTCATGCAAATGCAGGTGTTCCAGCACCAAAATGGGCTCGCCCGGCGGCATCGAGTCGCGCTCAGGCAATTTTAACTCCTGGCCGAACATCATCCGCACCAGTTCGGCAGGCGTAGCGGGCATATCTCGCTCTCCGGCCTGAACGCCACCGCGCAGCACCACCACCCGGTCACACAGCGCGATGACATCTTCCAGCTTGTGTGAGACCAACAGGACAATCATGCCATCTTCGCGCGCCAGTCCTCGCAGTGCGTCGAACAGCGTTTCTTTCTGCTCCGCCGAAATCCCGGTGGTAGGTTCGTCAAGGATGAGTGTTTTAACACCCAACGCCAGCAAGCGGATAATCTCCAACTGCTGCCGCTGGGCAATACTCAACCGCTCGATGGGTGTGTCCGGTTCCAGTTCAAAGCCAAAGCGGTTGGTATATTCCCGCAGCAGCTTTCCGCCTTGCCGGTAATTCGGCAGCAGACCACCTTTTTGTCCGTACATGAAATTTTCCAGCACGGTAAAAGCCCCCACATCAAGCGGGTCCTGCTGGAGCATCCCAATTCCCTGGCCGATGGCCGCTTGTGGGCCGGTGTAATCCACCGGATGCCCATCAATCCAGATTTCGCCGCTATCCGCAGGCTGGAAGCCGGACAGGATTTTCATTAACGTGGATTTGCCAGCACCATTTTCACCCAACACACCAATGATCTGACCGCCATCGAACGTGAGATTGATGTTGTTATTGGCATGAACAGGGCCAAAGTACTTGTGGATATGCTTCAGTTCAATACGCATCACATGCCAGCCTTACGCCGTGCCAAAGGTCACACCCAGATCGTTGAGCCAGCGCCGGTAAGCGATGGCAGTTCTATCGGAACGCAGATGCAGCTCGGCCTGCAAATCCAGTGGCAGCAGTTCCGGGCGTTGTGATTCGACAATTGGCAAATCCTGAAGCGCGATCTCATCCTGAAAAGCCCGCAGCTCTTCTTCGGATTTCTCATAGGAGTGGTTCATCACCATCCACATCCACATCAGGCTGAGTGTTTCCTCAATTGGTGTCACCATCATGATGATGGCAAAGCGTGGGCCAGTCGACTCTTTCTTGAAATATGCAACCAGCGGGCGAAAGACTTTATAGGTGTAGGTGACCGTTTTGGCTTCGCCAGTGCCATCCGGGTTGGGCTGAAACACATCAATATCGCTGGCTGTAATGCCGGTTTCGTCAGTCACTACGTCGTATTCCGCGATTTCCGGGCGATCACGCACGCCAAGGATATTTTCATGAACAAAGGGAAAGTGCGCGACATCCAGGAAATTCTCGACCATCCGAGGGCCAGCCGCTTTGAAGGTATAGGGGCCACACAAAATGCGGCGGAAGGTTGAATCGTCCCATTCTGGAAATGGCGGCAAATCGTACCCGGGTTCCCCCAGGCATACCCAGACCAGATCGTAAGCCACACAGGCATGGTAGGTTTTCACCCTGGCTTTGGTGGGTGGCTTTTGTTGAGGGTGCGCTGGCATCAGCACACATTGTCCCTGGCTGCCATAAGTCCAGCCATGATAGGGGCACATGAGTGTTTCGCCGTGTACCTCACCCAACGACAGTTTCGAGCCCCGGTGCAGGCACAAATCCTGCCATGCTAACACCTGCTCGCCTGCTCGCCAGATGACAATATCCTCACCCAACAACCGAGCACTCATCATCCCGGATTCATCCAGTGCGTTTACTGGCCCCACCACATGCCAGTCATTCAGCAGCACAGGATCATTAATCATGACACACTCCCAAACACTTACACCCAAACAAACAAGGGGTGTTGTAGAAACAAACACCCCCTGGCTGCTTTTTCGATTACAAATCCTTACTCGCTGACGCTGGCACCCTGCATGCCCTCAAGCAGCTGCGGCAGGAACCAGACATCCAGTTGGTCTACAAATTCGCCCTCAGGGGCCAGCTCCGTGCCATCCTGCAAATTCAGCGGGCCTTGCCAGAGGTAGATGACATCAGCATTCTCTTCCTGGCTCATGAAGTCAGACATGGTCACCACGAAATCACTCAATTCATCCTGCACATCTTCTGGCAAGCCATCACCATTCAGATAGCCAATGATTGAAGTATCGGGGCTGTTGATGTCTTCCCAGTCCGGGTCCAGCCATTCCCACTTCTGTTCCCAGGTGCCGTCTATCACCGCCTCAACGGTGCTGAGATAAACTGGACCCCAGTTGTAGTAGGCCACACCCAGGCAGGCATCTGGCGCTTCGGCACAGCCATTGATATTACCG
This sequence comes from Anaerolineae bacterium, assembly GCA_019912985.1. Taxonomy (GTDB): domain Bacteria; phylum Chloroflexota; class Anaerolineae; order Aggregatilineales; family Phototrophicaceae; genus JAIOHN01. The sequence goes on from JAIOHN010000682.1 coordinate 9,079, forward strand.
TAAGGAATGGCGAAAACGCGCTCACCTTCTCCGGAACGCTGTCCCGCGACCTGAATGGCCTCAGTCGTATCGATGCCGGAGATGATGACATCCGCACCATTATCAAAGAAGGAGTTCGCGACTTCGGTCGGGTCGAGCGTAACACCAGGGATGTTGAACCAGAAGCCGATCCAGGTCACTTCAAATTCCAGTTCGTCCGGGTCCATCCCCCGATAGTTTTCATAGCAGTAACGCGCACCCAGGTAGGACGATGACGCCAGACGGCGGGTTTCAGGGTTAATCAGCGCACCGAGATAGCCAATTTTGCCTGTTTCAGTCGCCAGCGCGGCCGCACAGCCCGCAATTTCGCGCGGCGCTTCCATCAAGCCGTTGAAATTGCCTACATTTGCCGGTGCACCATTTAAGACGTTGCTGCCGGTAATATTGACAAACGTGACATCCGGGAAAGCTTCAGAAACCGTATCAGTATCCTCTTCAAACGAGTCCGAAGTCGTAAAGATCAACTGCGCACCGCTGTCCACCATCTCTGTCACCACATCCAACAGGGTAGCTTCCGGTGTATCGGCAGGATTCAGGCTTTCAAATACCAGCATGGTGGTATTCGGCAGTTTTTCTTCGACGTAACGTCCCCCTTCGGTGTGGGACTGACTCCAACCACGATCATTCTGTGGCCCAACCAGCACCACCCCAAACACGAACTCATCATCCTGAGCGGTGACCGGGGCAAGCATTGAAACCATGATCAAAAACAAAAGTACCATCGTTAACTTACGAGACATACCTGTCCTCCATGTGTATGCAGGTTGACACTAGGTAGTTTAACCAACCCGACCATTTGAACAAGTAACAAAATTCACTAATTTAGACCACGCCCTATTGTTCAGACAGCCCATCACCGTACTGGAAGGCTGTTAAAATTCCCGTTGAGTCTCCCGTAAGCAGCGGCCACCCAACCAACCTGACCAGCATAGCGCACTTGCAGCCAACGATTATCCGAGGTGCGGCCAACCGCCTGCACAATCGTCGTATACGGGATACGGGCCAGTGTGTCACCTTCTGTGGTCGGCGCACTCCGCAAGCGCAAGGCATAACCGACAGTAAAATCAATCGACACACTTGATTCACCAGCATTCGCTGGAGCCTGACCGCTGG
>JAIOHN010000683.1 GCA_019912985.1 Anaerolineae bacterium
GACCAGGCCTGCCTCTGGGATCAAATCCCGGTGTTAAACAGCATTCTACGGGCCTTCAATCTGAATGTCACAGGGCCGGGCTGCTAACTATTAATCAGCTTACACTTGCGGAACTTGAAGGGAGGCAGCGACCTGCTCAAACAACGGCAGGGCTGCCTCCCAATTTGATTCCTGGGCAATGAGTGCTGCTGTTATGGCCTGGCCGTTGTCTAAAACGATCATGCGAGAATCGCGGCGTGGATTACCAGGAAGGTCCGGCAGTTGAGTGGGATCGCTGCCAGCTCCCACATAGATCAAAGCGACCTCGTCAGGCGCGGCGAAGATCACAGCGGGAACGTCTCCGGCAGCGCTGGTAATCACGCGCCAGCCTGCGGGGTACTGTACCGTAAAAGCCGCACTGCGATAAATCTGATCGTTGACGACCACAGGTGGACCAGGAGTATCATTCAACTGTGTGGGTTCGGCCACCGGGATGCAGGCGGCGACTAGCAAGGTGCATAGCCACCACAAGCCAAATTGTCGCGCTCCGTTGGCCCACATGGTTAACGCGCTCATGGGGCGCGGTTCGGGGTATCCGGGTTGGTCGCCATGTTGCGTGAAGCCGGGTCACCGCAGTGCAACCAGCCTGCCCATTCGGTCACATACCAGTTGTTATCGTTGGCCTGTTCGACGTGGGTATAGATGCAAACACCGCTCGCGCCGACGCCGCTCTCGTACGTGCCGATCAAATCCACATCCCAGGCGCGCTCGCCATCAGGAACAGAACGGCGGTAAACCGCACTGCGGAATGTGCCCCAGTCTTCCGGCGCATAGCTTGTGACACAGGCTGAAACACTCCCATCCGGGCAGTTATCCGCGACATAGGTTTGGAGTTCGGGGCTAAGATGGGTCATCGCTTCCGCATCATCACCAGTACCAGCAGCATTGACAAAGTCGATAGCGGCTGCGTAAGCGGGATCAGATTGTGGAATCAGAAGGGCAGTAGCGGCGATAATGAGAATAATAACGACGAGAAGAAAACCGACAATCAGCAAGAAACGCCTGGATTTCACTGAAGGCTCCATCTGGACTGCACGCGCGAAAAGTAGCGTACCACAAAATCAGGGTCGGTCATAGGCAAAGCGTAACTTTTGGCGTGGCGGCCTGTTGAATCAGACGAAACCCACACGCCCTGAAAGGCGTACTGATTGACAGAAATTAGTCGTTTTTAAGTTGTTTCAGGTATTATTTGCTATGCTGGACTCTGGGGACAGCTTTTAACAGTAGATCGGAATATCGACTTTGATGAAACACACGGGGCTCAGCGCCGCCGAAGTTCAACAGCGCATGGCCGCAGGCCAGAGCAATAATTACGAAGCGCATGTAGGCCGCACTTATTGGGATATTTTCCGCGATAACATCCTTAATATCTTCAATATTGTGCTGTTTCCGCTGCTGGGCATTATCATCGCCTTTCAGCAGTATGCGGTGGCCTTTTTCTCTGGCTTCAGTGTGGTGACCAATGCGCTCCTGGGTACAGTTCAGGAGGTGATTGCCAAACGCCGCCTGGACAAACTGGCTGAGCTGGAGGAAAAAGCTGTCCATGTGATTCGCGATGGGCAGACCGTCGAAATCCCGGTCAAAGCGGTGGTCCTCGATGATGTGCTTCCCATCCGTCCTGGGGATCGGCTGGTGGTGGATGGTCGCGTGCTGGAAAGCGATGCCCTGGAAATGGACGAGTCGCACCTCACGGGCGAGTCCGATGCCATTATCAAAGAAGCGGATGATGATCTGTACTCCGGCTCGTTCTGCATTGCCGGCAGTGGCTTGATGGTTGCGACTAAGGTCGGCAAGAACAGCACGATTAACAAGCTCTCCAGTGCTGCCAAGGTCTACAAAAATAACCGCACCCCAACCCAGCTTCGGGTAGATGCGATTGTGCAAATCAGCATTTTGCTGATGCTGATTTTTGCGCCGATGCTGTACCTGGCGGACACGCTGAATAATGTCGAGCTGCTGGAACGTGTCAAGAACCTGGTGGTGTTCGTAACCAGCATCGTCCCCTATGGCATGGTATTGGTCGTGATTATCTCGTTGAGCCTGGGGGCGATCAGCATTACACGCCACCGCACCCTGATTCGCCGTGTGAATGCGGTCGAGTCACTGGCGAACGCAACCGTGCTGTGTTTCGATAAGACTGGCACACTGACCAAAAATAAGCTGGCGGTGACAGAAATCAGGCCGCTGAACGGTATCCCGATAGACGAAATCAAATCGCGATTGCGATTGTATACGGATAATCTGTCCAACCTCAACAGCACCGCAGCAGCAGTCTCACGCTATGTGCAGGAAAGCCCGGCCCTTGCGGGCAGCAAAGTACGTGAAATTCCGTTTAACTCAGCGCGCAAATGGGGCGCACTGGTACTCAAGGATGAAACGCTGGTCCTGGGTGCGCCGGAGCGTGTATTGGGCGGCAACAACAGCTCTGATATTAAGGAGCAGGTGCAGTCTCTGACGCAGCGGGGGCTGCGCGTGATCACCTTTGCTCGTGCAAGCGAAGCGCCGGAGGGCAATCAACTGAATGGTGATGCCGAACCGCTGGCGCTGGTTATCCTCAGCGATCAGATCCGTGAGGATATTCGGGATACGCTCCAGGCTTTTCGCGATCAGGATGTAACCCTCAAGGTGATTTCCGGTGACAACATCGAAACCGTGAAATCCATCGCCGCCCAGTCTGGATTGGATGTCCAGAGAGCCTATACCGGTGAACAACTGGAAGCGATGACCCCAGGCGAGATGGCGATTGCAGCATCTGAGGGCAATGTGTTCGCGCGCATCGAGCCAGATACCAAGCGCAAGATTGTCAGCGCTTTGAAATCACGCGGGGAACACGTGGCGATGGTCGGCGATGGAGTGAACGATGTGCCTGCGCTGAAAGAGGCGGATCTGGCGATTGTCATGAACGATGGTGCGGCCATCACCAAGGAGATTGGTGACATCATCCTGTTGGATAATGCCATGTCCACCCTGCCGCTGGCATTTGCCGAAGGCAAGGAAATCACCCAGACTATCTTCGGCACGGTGAAGCTGTTCCTGGTCAAGACATTTTATAATGTGCTGCTGTTTATCTACGTTGGTTTTATGGCGCTGCCATTCCCCATCACCCCGATCCAGATCAATTGGGTCACGTTTGGCACGGTCAATATCGTGGCGACGCTGATCGCTTTCAAAATTCTGCGGCCCGCACACATGGAAAATTTCCGGCGGGATGTGCTGGATTTCGTGGTGAATGGCGCGATCATTGGGTCGGTTTCGATTGCGATCCTGTATGCGGCTGTGTATTTCGCCACGGGGCAGAATACGGATGCCGCCCGCAGTGCGCTGTCCATCTTTGTCATCCTTTTCGGTACGCTGATTATGTGGAATGTAGCCGGGATTGACATCTTCAGCCCGCGCACGTTTATCGAACATCGCGTGATTTTCGCGCTCGGCTTCGTGCTGATGACGATGACCATCGTCGGCTTTTATGTCATGCCAGACCTGTTCGAGTTTGTGGCACCGCCACCCGTGCTGGTGCCGCAGTCACCGCTGGAATGGACGATCCCGCTGATTGTCAGCCTGTTTATCCTGTCCATGCTGCTCTACAGTTGGTCAATGCGCACCCGCCAGATTACGAAAAGCCTGTGGACGCTCTTTGCCCCCTGATTTGCAGGCTTCACTACGCTTAATGGCCGTTGCATCGCTTTCGGTGTACGGCTTTAACAGGCTGTAGATACCTTTAAAGTCCGGTTATTTCCATCCATTTTTGCTGGAATTTATTAGTCATCGCTATGAAATTCCTTCACTTGACAGCCAAATTGCGCTGGGCTAATCTACTATACGGCAGGGAAATAGGTAGGTGTGAGGTTTATTGATGCAGATTAAACGTGATTACTCCCAGCCATTCTTCAGCACGCGACGTCGACGCCGGACCACAGGAAAATTTCTATTTTTCTATGGTCTGTTGATCGGCGCTATTCTGGCGATCGTCTACACGCAGTTTGATCGCCTCCAACTGGCCGCGCTGGATATGGTCGGCATGGCGCCAACCGCAACCCCTTATGCAAGCACACTGGCGACGATGGGCGCTCAAAGTTTTCAAGATGGCGATGTGGAAGCCGCCGCCGATTTGTTCTCGCAGGCGGTTTTGCAGCAGCCCGATAACATCAACTATCTGTATGAATATGGCAAATTGCTGATTGAGCTGGACCGGGCCGATGAAGTGTTGGCACCGAGCCTGCTGAGTGAGCCAGTTGCGGACCGGGTGATTAATCTTGCTCCGAATGATCCACGTGGGTACGCGCTCAAAGCGAAGGCGATGATCTGGGAAGACGATCCCGCTG
>JAIOHN010000684.1 GCA_019912985.1 Anaerolineae bacterium
GAATTACATGCGTGTATAACGGTTGAATGATCTCTGCCGCCAAAGTGAAGACCGATTGTTTTTAATGATGATTTTGTCATTTCTTTTGATAAAAACATAGCAAGTTGTCTTGCAAGAACAATTTCTTTTTTCCTTGTTTTATCCCGCAATTTATTTTCATCAATATTGAGCAGACTACAAACGGATTTTGTAATCATATCAATTGAGATATTAACTTTTCTGTCGGTTGCTATTTCACGCACCGTTTTTTTTGCCAATTCAAAATTTATTTCTTTTGAATTGAGCGAGGCGTTCGCAAGTAGTTTTATAAGACATCCCTCAAGCTCGCGGATGTTGGAAGTAATATTAGCGGCAATATATTCAAGTATATCGTTTGTAATAATCATTCCGTAATCAGTAGCTTTGCGGCGCAAAATAGCAATACGCGTTTCTAAATCAGGCGGCTGAATATCAGCGGTAAGTCCCCATTGAAAACGGGAGATAAGTCTGTCATCCAATCCTTTTAAATCTTTTGGCGGTTTATCGCTGGAAAGAATTATTTGTTTGCGTGACTGATGAAGAGTATTAAAAATGTGAAAAAATAAATCCTGTGTTTTTTCTTTTCCGGTTAAAAACTGTATATCGTCAATAATCAAAACATCCATGCGCCGGTAAAAGTTAGAAAAATCATTAACCGTGTTTGATTGAATTGCTTCTACAAATTGGATTGTAAAAATATCGGAAGACAAATAAATAACTCTTTTTTCAGGATATTTTTGAAGTATCTCGTTCCCGATTGCCTGGATAAGATGAGTTTTACCAAGACCAACACCGCCGTAAATAAAAAGCGGGTTAAAAGAAGTACCACCGGGGTTATCGCTTATTGCGCCTGCGGCAGCCCGGGCAAGCTGGTTGCCCTCCCCCTTTATAAAATTATTAAAGGTATAGCGAGAATTTAAATAGGATTCGAAAATTTCTTTGTCTTGGGCTTGCTCTGCAAGAACACCGGAACTTTTTGGTTGCTCAACCACAACATGTAAAGATTCTTCTACTGTTTCGGCATCCTTCTCGTCGGTAATAACGTACGATAATTTCCCATTCGGACCGAGCACATCGCGTATAGTTTTATGAATAAGCACATTGTAATGTTCATCTATCCATTCCCAAAAAAAATGACTCGGAAGCTGAACATTGAGAGTAGAATTTTCAAGTTTCAAAGGTTTAATAGGTAAAAACCAGGTATTGAATGTCATTAAAGTAACACTCCCTTTTATACTTTTTAAACATTCTTTCCAGGCTTGAGCGTGTTCATAAACGGTTTTATTTTCAGCAAATATAGAATCAGGCATGCTTATTTATCCACAATTCCAAGGGTATATTTTTTAAGAGTTATAGAAATTTCCAAAGGCTTTACTCCAAAGTCTAAAATTATATTAACAACTTATCAACATTAACTAACGCCCGCTAAACAATTAAAATATAGGGGGTTGACAACCCCAATTAAATCTATCAACATAATTGTAAAAAAATAGGAGTATTTTAACTACCCCTAAAAAATGTGAAACATTTTCACACAAAAAAGTTATCCACACATTGTTAACACATTAGAGCCGTGAATAACTTGATGAAAAAATAGGAAGTAATATGACAGCGTGCAAGTTATATTTAAGAAAATGAATGAAAAAAAATAATATTGCTCTTTTTGCAATAAATAGTTAAAACCAAAGTTAAGTATCTTGTATATTAGAGC
>JAIOHN010000685.1 GCA_019912985.1 Anaerolineae bacterium
CGAACCCAACCCAGCTGCTTAATTTATTTAACAACGGCTCATTTGAAGGGCAGTCACTGCTATCCATGATCGAAAATCAGAATTTCGGCCTCATCATCCTGCGCGCCCAGTTTTATCCTGTACCCATCCTTCAGGCGATTGGCGGCTATTATGAGCAGACACAGTCCATTACCATGAATGGCTTTAATTACCTGATTTTGCAACCGCGAGAGACATCCTAGCGTCTTGGCATCAACGGACTGCGGGAATTCGACTTTTTCGATGCTGTGTTGAGGCCAATCGGACGCCGCTGCGACATAAAGTCGCCGCTGGAGCGAATCTGGCGCAGCAAGCTGTCAATCGACTGTTGCAGCAGTTCCAGAGTCACCTCTGTGCTGTGGGAATGGGCCGCCAGCATTCGGGCATGTAAAGCCGACTCGCGCACAAACGCACCGGGCTGTCCCACAAGCTGCGACACCACATCCAAATGCTCTTCTTTCCACTGGTCGGCCATATAATGCCGCAGCATTTGCTCCGCGTGATGGTCATCCTGAATCGTCGGAATCACGAAAATACGATCCAGGCGACCAGGACGTTTGGCGATACGTTCGTCAATCACCTCCGGGTAGTTGGTGGTTGCCAGCAGCAGCGCCCCCTGCGGATTGTTGGGCGATTCAACACCATCCAGCACATTTAAGACACGCGCCTTATCATCATCATGAAGATAGGCGTCCAGTTCTTCCACAATCAGCAGCACCGGATAATGCGCGGCGGTCACTGCTTGCAGCGCTCGCTGAATCTTCTCAAACGATGCACCATCACGATCTGAGCCGGATACATAGACCACAATTCGCTTCTGCTCAATCGCCAACTTCGCCATAGCGGCACATAGCATGGTTTTACCAGTGCCGGGCACGCCTGCCAGCAGCAATTTACGAAATGGGGCCAGCTTCAACTGGCGATAAATATCGACGCCTTTGGTAAAAAAGGCCTCCATATCCTCCAGAAGCTCTTCCTTCAAGTCGGATGGTAGGATCACATCCGACCATTCCACCGTTGGGTCAAAAAAGGCGTCTGTACCGCCAATAATATACACATCGCGGCGGCGGCGAATTCGGGGGCGCACAGCCCGCGCACAGGCAAACTCGAACGCAGCCCAGGTATCCAATTTATCCTCTGGCAGCAGCGCAATTGCCGTCAAATCCTGTACATCATCGTCGAAGTACGAACTGACATAGATGACTTCAAACGGCTCTTCATCTTCTACCGAAAAATGAAACGTATAGGCACCTGCGCTAGACATCAACACCGTTGACTTACCGCGTGAGCCATAGTCACTGATAGGCACAACGACATCACAGTCCAGCAATTCGTACCCCTGGTAGCGCGCCTTACCACGCAATTTACGCCCAACTTTGATCTGGTTTTGAGCGATTTTATTGCTACATTCGGCTGATGCCCAGATAGCCACGTACTCACGATCTGGACATCGCTCTTCCCAAATTTCCGACGCCCATTTCACCAGGCGTTCATACTGCATATCTTCGCCCCTATTTTTACTTATCTTTAAGCCCAAACTGGCGTATACAGACCGTGCGGCGGATATTGGAATAAGTCGAGGTTTCTTTCTGCCTCGGTTCGGTGGTTGTTCGACCGAGTCATGGTTCATTATAATGCCTTTTGTGGATATTTATAAGCACTTGCACAATCCTTCGACAGCGACCAAAATCACCCAAAAATCTGAGGCAGTATGTCTACAATCTATACAACTCATCCCCGTTACATCGAGCATACCCGTGCCGGTCATCCTGAACATGCTGGCCGCATGAAGGCAGTTTGGCAGCAACTTGACGAAATCGGCCTGAGCGCGCAAATGCAAAAAATTGTACCACAACCCATCAGCAACGATTTGATTCTAACGCTCCACACCCCAGACTACCTGAACACACTTCAATGGATCGCATCGTCCGGGCGCGATATGGTCCATCTTGACCCTGATACTTACGCCACTTCGACCTCATTTGAAATCGCCCGGTTGGCCGCTGGTGGTGTCACCGCAGCGATAGACGCGGTCCTGACAGGCGAAGCAGATAACGGATTGGCAGCTATCCGGCCACCAGGTCACCACGCCATGCCCGATCATGGAATGGGATTTTGTCTGCTCGGCAATATTGCCCTCGGCGCACGTCACGCACAGCAAGTTCATCCTATCGAACGAGTCCTAATCGTAGACTATGATGTACATCACGGCAACGGTACCCAGGCCATGTTTGATTCTGATGATAGCGTACTCTTCATCTCAACGCATCAATATCCATTTTACCCAGGTACAGGTGCACTGAGGCAAACAGGCACAGGTGCAGGAAAAGGTTATACAATCAACATTCCCCTTTCCGCAGGTCATGGAGATAAAAGTTACGCGGCTATCTACCAGGAAATCATCTGGCCCGCCGCCGAACGCTTCCAGCCGCAGTTGATCCTCGTATCTGCCGGTTTTGATGCCCACTGGGACGATCCACTGGCATCAATGCGCTTGAGCCTGGACGGTTACAACTATATCACACGTGAGCTGGTGAAGATGGCAAACCAACTATGCGACGGCAAAATCGTGTTCGTGATGGAAGGTGGCTACAACCTGGGGGTTTTGGCGCATGGTGTGGAAAATATCGCCCACACGCTGCTGCGAGATGGTCGAGAAAGTGACCCACTTGGATCGTTTCTAGGCCGGGGCGAGCCAGATATCAGGCCCTTAATTAACCAATTGAAGCAAATTCACGAACTTTAGTCTTCTATGGCTGAGGCATGATTATTTTTCTGAGGCTCAAGACGCCGAACAACGCGAAGCGTAAACCAGATAATTAGCGTGGATACAATTGCCAGAAACCATGCCCCGGCACCGACTGCCATCCCCACGGCTGCCGTTGCCCAGATGCTGGCGGCGGTGGTCAGATGCTGAATATCTCGTTTCCGTTGAAGGATGGTGCCTGCACCGATGAAACCAATACCGCTCACGACTTGCGCTGCGACACGGGCTGGCTCAGAACCCGCAAAGGCGTATTTCGAGAGGATGGTAAAAATACAAGCACCTATCCCCACCAGCATATGGGTGCGCAAACCAGCAGGTACTTCACGCCGCTCACGTTCAAGTCCGATAATCACACTTAGAAAGCTTGCCAGCAGCAGCCACGCCGATACTTCAATTTGGAGTTGGAGCGACATATAATAATTACATGTTATATTCAATCACTTAAACTTATTTTAACACACTTAATGTTTTCATAAAGTTCCACTTTGAGAAAAACACTGAAAAACAGACACGGCGCACGTGACACCGTGTCTGTAGAGATGCGTGATTAACTTTGCGGCACTTCTTTAATGCCTTTGCGCAGTGTTTCAATCTGCTGCTGATGTGATTCCAGTTCGTTCTGCTGTTGTGCATAGCGCTGCGCCAGCACATCAAGACGGCTGAAAATGGGTGTCAGCACTTGATTGCCATATTGAGTCAGGCGATTCCGCTCTTTCTGAGTCAGGTCTTGCAATGCCTGATTGTAGGATTTCTCAACCTGATCAATCCGCCGGTTAAAGTCACGACGGGTTTCTGAACTCACACGGCGATAATAACGATAAGCCACAGCGCTTCCAAACAATGCGACTCCGCCCCCGAGCACCAAAGCCACGGGTGCTAGCGGGCCAGCCGCCAATCCACCGGGCGCAATTGACGAGATAGCGAGCAGAGTCACCACCCAGCCCCCCACTGCCGCCAGCGTGCTGCTGACGAAGTTGTTGAGATTGGTCTCAAACATCTTCTCAATATCGCCGATGACTTTCCCACTCGAGTAAGATTTCAACTCCGCTTCCGCAATGTTGATCGCTTCCTGCAAGCTTTCCCGCTGTTCCGCATAAACACCCGCATCCAGGCCGGAAAGTTCCTGCTCAACCAATTCGCGCAACTGATTCAAGCGCTCGATGATGCTGCGCCAGTAACGACGACTCTGGTCCACCACGGCATTGATGTAGCCGCTGGTCGCTTCGTTAATGTCCCGCAGCGCACGGCCAATCACCACTTCCTGAAATTCTGCCTGGAGTGCCTCACGCTTGGGTTTACGCCCGATCTTGCGAACCGTGAGATTACTCTCAATAAACTCTAGCCCTCGCTGGCGAATACCCTCAAACACCTTATCCACTTCTGCATGAGCATCCACCAACTGCCCTTCCAGGCCCAGGGATTGTTGTTCCAGCTCTTTTTGCACTTCTCGCACTTTGGTAGTATCCGCACTGACCAGACTGGCCTTACCCTGTAACGTACCCTGAAAGCGCTTGACCGTCTGCTGTGCCATATCAAGCTGCGCCAACAACTTCTGCTTCGCGGGCGGCGCTTCCTGAAATACACCGCGAAAATGAGCGCGAACCGCTTCGATGTTGCCAGTCCCAGGCTGATTCAAGGCCTCTTTTGATGACACCATGAAAATAAGCGGTCGTAGATCGAGCAAATCCGCCGCCTGTCGTTCGATAAACCGGCGCACCTCGCCCTGCTCTTGCGGCTCCAGCAAATCAATCTGGTTGACCACAAGCACGATCTTCTTGCCGTAATTCTTCGCCAGTTCGAGATACAAACGCTCCGTTTCGGCAAACGCGCGTTTGGCAGAAATCACAAAGATCACAAGATCGCTGCGGTGCAAAAAGTCTTTAGCGACCGTCTCATGCTTCTTAAACACCGAGCCAGTACCGGGCGTATCGACGATTGCCACGCCCGGCGCGCCGACATTCGGATGCGCCCACTCGCGGATACCATCCTCTCGGAGCTGTGGCTTGCGATTTGCGGTTTCGCCGTAGCGAATCAATTCAATCTGTTCAGTTGTCGGCGTGATGCCCATTGGCAGCAGCGCATCACCCAGCAGCGCATTCACAAATGTCGATTTTCCTGCGTTGAATTCGCCGATCACGGCGACAAGAAAAAACAAATCGCGCAAGTCATAGGCTACGTCTTGCAGCCGTTTGCGATCTTCATCAGTCTGTTCGCCCATTTCGGCCAGCGTTTCAGCAATGTCTGTCAGCAGCCGAATCTCCGACTCGCGCAGTGCCGCCAGCGGGCCGTCCAGTTGTACTGTTTGCATGTTTACCTCACAAGTAAGTTGCGCTTGCCCATTTTGGTCAGGGCCGCCTCGATGTTGGTGATTTCCTGCTGAGCCGTCAGCAGTTTATCAAGCTGGCCGGTCTGGATTTTCGTCTGGGCTTCGATCAAACGAGTTAGCGGCGCAATCGCGTCCTGCCGAAGCTGCATTCCGTAGGCCACCTGTTTTTCAGCCGCACTCTCAAGCAGTGAGAGGTACCTTCGCTGCAACTCAAGCATGTGCTGTGTATAGGATGATTCCAGCAAACGCCCACGCAGCGGTACAAAGGCCAGCCCCAGCAGAACCAGAGCCAGGACCACAATCAATATCACCGGCAGTTGATCAACCTGAGCAAAAGCCTGACTCAAGAAGAAGCCAACGACAATCACCAGAATCTCGTAAACCACCAGATACAGCAGTGTATTGCGTAGGGTCTGATCCAGGCGTTCCGTCTCAACCACCCGCGCCTCATTCTCAATCATTTCCAGCTGCGGACGCACCTTTTGGAGATGTTCCCGCTCGTATTTTAGCGGCGACTGCACCTGACCGATGACCTTACCGCGAATCGCTTCCGGCAACTGCTGGATCTCACGCTGGGCATATTTTACAAGGTCATCCATATCCTGAATATCCTTGCCCTCCAGGCGTGGAGCCAGTTTATCCACCACAGATGGCAGCTCATCAATCGGTTTGAAGGCTTGATGGCGGTTGAAGGCCGCTGCGATGTACGACTGACCACCGCGGCCCAGGCCACCAAGTCCCACCATTTCCAGCAGTCCTCGCCCCAGTGACCCAAAGGACCGCGACAGGCTGAACACATCGCGAATGGCTTCACTGCCATTCATACCCGCCGCGCCAAATTTTCCGCTAACTTGATCGCTGACATCCTGAATAATACGCTCTTGCTCACGCTTCTGCGATGCAAGCTGCTGCTCAATGTTCTCAGAGATATTCTGATATTGATCCAGAATGCCCTGGTTGGCGCGCACGGCTTCCAGCGCAACACTATTCACATTCTGCGTAATCTGCAATGGCGTTCGCAGCTTCTGCCGCATCCGGTCCACATCGCCAAGCTGATCGTCGATATAATCCTCCACCTGCACCAGCCCACTGGCCTCCCACTGCTCCTCTGAGCGAGATTCGCCCTGTCCGGCAGCCAGTCCTTTTTTGGCCGAGATCAACCAGATTTCCGGCACGACACCCATGACAGACTTGCTCTGATCCTGAACATAGGCCTTCACCGTTTCAAGCTCCTCTGGCGTGAGCAGATCCACTTGATTGATGACGATAATGACCTTCTTACCATAATCCTTGAGTGTTTGGAGATATTCTTGATTCCGCGCGGTCATGGCCTGTGTTGCCAGCATCACCAACAGGACCACATCACTGCGATGTAAAAACCGGCGTGTGGTTTCTTCATGTTTCTGAAAGACTGATTCCAGGCCGGGTGTATCGACAAAACTTACTTTTTTAAGCAGTGGTGATGGATGAAAAATCGTGTCGACATCCCCACCTGCTGAGACTCGCTGCGCTTCCTCACCCCATCGCAAGATGCTGATACGATCCGTGGTCGGCGTCACACCCACTGGCAGCAGGTCACCCTGCCCCAACAGCGCGTTTATAATACTCGACTTGCCGGAACTAAAAGGACCTACAAACACCATCAGATAGGGGTGATCCGCATGAAACAGCGCATCACGTACCTGCGCAATCCGCTCTTCAGGCAGATTATCGACCTTGGGCAATACATCCAGCAATTCGGTTATCAGTTCGTATTCACGCCGTCGAATGGCCTCATAATCCACAGCCAACTTGGTTTCTGCGTTTTCCAAATTTGCATATCCTCGTTTCAAAGTCTGCTATCAACAGCATACCGCGCCTCAACAACCGCCACAATAGCTGATCATGACATAATCCGATGTACCCCTGCCCCAAATAAAGGTAAAATGCACCAGATTCTAGGCGCGGGATATGGAGCGGTACACCGATTATACTCAATGCCACCAACCAACTGTCTATTATTTACGAATTGCTCACCCTGAAAGAAACTGATGTTTAACGACTCGATCCGTTATCACAACCGAACACTCGTCTGCGACCAGATACCTGTCACAGATATTGTCAATGAAACAGGTTCGCCGGTCTATATCTACAGTCTGCCGCGTGCCTTAAGCAATTTAGAGCGCATCCGCACAGCCTTCAGCACACTGCAAC
>JAIOHN010000686.1 GCA_019912985.1 Anaerolineae bacterium
GACCCACTCCACATCCACCTGTCCCGTGAAGGTCAGCACAATCGTGCGGCTCTCTCCAATGGTCTGCAAGGCTGTGGCCGCCAGTACGGTCGATGACCGATACGATGCCAGCACAATCTGACCACCGACACTCGCTTTCGGTCCTTTGTCTTTACCACCACCACCGCCGCTACCATCATAATTGGTGTCAAACTTGATGCCAGTTTGTCCAGTAGCAGGATCTAAACCCCACGGCTCGTAGGCCTCGCTGGATGCCACGATGCGGCTTGCGGTTTCCTGATCGATCCCCAGCACCCAGTGACTAATCACAGGCTGTGTACCAGAGGTAACGGTGAAGGTGATAGTTGTGCGATCATCCACAGGATCGTAGACATTGGAGGTCAACTCAATCGTGTGGCCACCATCCAGGTTGGTGATGGTCGAGGGACCGTCAGTGACGTCTTCGGGGGCGTCACAGGAGATACCGCTCAAACCGCCAGCGGCACGGAGAAAGGCGCTGTTGATGGTCGGAGCGATGACCGCCGCGACGATCATAACGGCGACAGCGACGGGGATTGTCGGCCAGTACTCAATCAGTGCCTGACCGCTTTCCAGTTTCTGCCAGTTTATTTGTTTCCACCAAGCCACAATCCCTTTGTTCATGATACCCTCGTTCAGCATTCTTATTGACAGATAGGTATCCATAAAACCGCATCTTCCACCTTAACGTTACACAATGCTTCATTAATTTACGGAAACTTCATATATGTTACAAAGCTTAAGGACCATTCTGTGTAAATGTTTGATCAATGGTTAGTGCCTGCGGTGAAAGTTAAGTTTTATGATGTGTCCGGCTATGCTCAATGATGTTGGAGCGGATTGTGGGGATTTTGAATCTAGTTCTACGATGTTTGGAATGTTCTATCTCGTGGACAAAGGAAAGGCGAGTGTTAAGGCACAAAAGCACACTCGCCCTCAATCACTGAATTGAATTTTGCCATCTGCCCAGGGCCACCTGTTTCAGGCATATTCAGGCAGCGCCGTCAGTGAATCTGCATCCACATTCAGGTAGACTCCATCTTCGCACACAGACTGGATCCATGAAGCAGGAATCAGCTTTCGCGTTATTGTGAGTAGCTTGCTTTTCGACATCACTACATCCGTTACCTGATCTGTTTGTGGATCAACGATGACACTTTCGATGTCTCCGATATGTTGGTGATCCGCGCTGATCACCGCTGCGCCCTCTTTGAGGGCAATTTCTCCGACCGGAATATTTTGTTTCGCGGCTTGCACGTAACGGTAATATGGTTTCTGGGACTCTTCTTCCCTATCAGGGAAATATCGCTCGGAGTCTGATGGGGGAACCAGATACAAGCCGCCAACCATCCCGGCGAGTGTGGCGGACTCAATGTTTCGAGGCACACCGATTTTTACATAGAATGGCTCTTCGAATTTGGGTAAGTCATGTAAATCGCCAATACCCTCACGTAAGACCACGCCCTCAGGACATAAAGATTGGAACATCTGGATTGGAATCACTTTGTCCTCTGTAAAAATGATCCCCTGGTGAACCACCACATGCGTCACTTTTTTAGTGACTGGATCGAGCACCACATGTGTAATGCGCCCGACCGGCTGCCGGTCAACTGTATAGACATGAGCATTTCGGGTGAACTGCATAATCCTTCTCCCTTGGCTTGCTTTGTTCATCTGATTTTCGGCGTAAATACTTTGCTTCAGTATCCAAATTGCTGTAACAGGCTGTTGGCTTGTTAAACTGGAAGCTCTTGTCATGCCTTCTCAGTAATATTTGTGCCCTCTCCTAAAAATATCGAGGCGTCACCCACTGATCCTGGATGACGCCCTGCGATGAAATGCGATGTGAACCACCCTATCCGGCGGATTTATGTAGATTTTATCAACTTGAGTATAGTCCTCCGTATGGGTGAGATAAAGAACACCTGTAATGGACATGAGGTTATTTTTGGCCTGAGAAGAGAGAGATTTATGTTGGTGCTGGTAGTGGCTCCAGAAAAAAATAGTCAGCACATAAACTATCCAGATTATAGATTGTGCGGTTGCAGCCATGGGGGAATACCAGGTGGTAGGGATTGAACTATTAGATTGCCATGCTTATTAAGGAGTCAACCTGATTATTCGCAACGGAATATTCGCTAGATTATTTAAGGTAAAATAGAATGAGAATAGGAGAAATGGGGGTAATCAACTAAAAGCAGATGTTGGATGATTAGGAGAAGTTCACTTTGGTATACGATGAAAATGCCATGAGGTGAAATATGATGACACTGATCCACGAACAAAAATTGCGTAATTACATGTTATTTCAAGACCTATCGGATGAAACCCTGATCGAGTTGGTTAAACACTGTCACTCTATTGAACTCGCAGCAGGGGAAACACTTTTTCAACAGAATGATCAAAGTGATGCGCTTTACCTGCTGGATGAAGGTCAAGTTCATATTGTTCGCCAGTACGCGGATGGGGAACAGGTGATTCTGGCGACAGAAGGGCCTTACTACGTCATCGGGGAGCTATCCATGCTGGGTGAACGTCCACGAACTGGTGCTGTCGTGGCGGTTTCAGACTGTACCCTAATTGCGATTGATCAACAGGCATGGGCCGAGGTTTGTGAACAGATGCCTGATGTAGCCGTTAAGATGATTGCTTATCTTGCGCAGCGGCTACACCATCTTAATCTACAGGTCCGAGAGAATGCTATTAGCAATGTGGTGGCACGGGTCGCCAGTGTTCTCTGGTTGTTATCTGGCGGAGAAGCAGGCGAGGTCAAAGGTAGAGTTCGAGTCAGTCGTGTCGCACGGGCGGTCGCTGCTGATGCCGATACCGTCGAACGGATTCTAAAAGAATGGGTGGCAGCAGGCTACATCAGTTACGAAGGTACACAGGTCACAATTCATGACATTGAAACCATCCATATCATGGCTGGCTAGCAGCGAGGCGCGAATGAGCGGAACGATAGCGCGGTGTGACCAACGCAGTGATCGTCATATCATTTCACTTGATATGACGATCAGTTCAACGTGATTTGTGCTGTCATTAGAACCGGGTTACCAGCAAAAATATGCCAAACAACATCTTGAAAGACGATTTTTAACACTAGGTGTGCCTACGGAAATCATCATATTATTATAATGAAAAGAAGAATTTATAACTTTAAAAGAATGTAATGAAACTATCGGTTATTTATGTCCCATTTAAGCAGTAAAAATAAGGTTACCCTTATCGCTGAAGCATTTGGTTGTGAAGCGGCGAAACGTTCGCCTCGCTTCACCCGCTAATTTATGCTTCTACAACAAAGACTGTGTAGCTAGGCAAAGCAGAAAGGAAAAATCATATAGAGAGATGTACTGAAAATTGAAAGATTACATCAACCTTTTTTATCAATAAAGGAGATAACATATGTCTAAGAGATTCATATCTCTCCTGATTGTTAGTCTGGTTATTTTGTCAATCTTTCCGTCTACAGCGATGTCGCAGGAGGGCAAACCCAAAATTGCTTTCTTACCGGGCATCGAAGACCCCTTCTATCGGGTAATGGAAATAGGTGTGACTCAGGCACTAGAAGACTTTGGGCTTGAGGTCATTCCAGCCCAATTCCCGCCTCAATGGGGTGTCACGCATCAAACTCCAATTTTAGATGCGATGGTTGCCCGTGGTGATCTGAATTACCTCATCATCGCGCCAGTTGATAAAGAGCAGATGATTGCACCGCTGCAATCTGCTATTGACGCTGGAATAAAAGTAATCACTGTTGATACATTTTTAGGCGATGGTGATTATGTGAATGGCCCTGTAACTTTCCCACTCAGTTATATAGGTTCTGATAACGTCGAAGGTGGACGTATTGCAGCTCGTGCTCTGGCTGATGTTACGGGTGGTGCGGGCAAGGTCTATGTGCAGAACACCACCGTTGGTACCAGCACTACTGAACAGCGCGGCCAGGGTTTTACAGAAGGCATCGCAGAATATCCTGATATGGAACTGGTCGGTATGGACTATAACGGTGATGATGCCAATACTGCTGTTGAGCAGACTGCCGCCAAGCTACAGGTGGTGCCTGATCTGGCTGGTATTTTCGGTGTGAATGTCTTCAGTGCCTATGGTGCTGGGAACGCCGTGAAATCGGCAGGTCTGGAAGGTACTGTTCAGGTTATTGCGTTCGACGCTACGCAGGATGCCATTCAGAATCTGCGCGATGGAATCGTCACGCTGGTTATTGCTCAGAAGCCAAGCGATATGGGCTATATGGCGGTTGAATTTGCCATGGCCGACTGGCGCGGTGTGACCAGTATTCCGAAGCATGTGACCACTGGCTACGCTGTGATTGATGCGAGCAACGTGGATGATCCCGAAGTAGCGCGATTTATCTACCAGGTTCCGTAGTCGGTTCATCATTTAACTGGCAAGGGTGAGTCTCAGACTCACCCTTGCTGGAAAATCGCGTGAAATTAAATCTTTGCCAACATCTTATAGTGTCACTCAACTAATCGCTTTTACATAAAAACATCGCACCCCCTATGATCAGAAGGTGCACGTCAGGGGGCTTAAGGAGACGGACATGACTGCGGAAAGTCAGGCCGAGATGACGAATGCGGAAGTTGCATCCGGGCGATTTATTAAACAGAAACAGATCATCCTTCTTGTAAGTCGCGTGTGGGCATGGGTGTTTCTGGTAGGCCTCATTCTCTTCTTCACGGTGAGCGTTTCCATTGCTACAGGTGGTTCTGTCAACTTTCTCTCGCTTCGAAACTCACAGAATATCCTCATGGCAATTACTCCCGTACTGCTGATGGGGTTGGGGCAGACCTTTGTCATTATCGCCGCTGGAATCGACCTGTCTGTTGGATGGATAATGGGATTATCATCAGTCATTTCGGCACTGGTGATCAGAGACTTAATCAGTACGACCGGTATGGCCGAAACGCCAGCCATCATTATCGGTTTTGCTGTTGGGGTCTTTGCAGCCATGATCCCAGGCTTTATTAACGGTGTGATTATCGCAAAGCTACGTATTCCATCATTTATCGTCACGTTAGGAATGTCATTTATTGTTCGTGGCGTGTCATTCCTCTTTTCTGGCGGTAATGTGGTCATTGGTCAACCACCCGGCGTGAGAGACTTTGGCAACGAATCGCTACTTTATCTAATTTCAGGGGAAGGCGGCGGATTATACTTTTTGCAGAAGCCTGATGTAAGCGGCGAGATTCTGCAACGTCTGGACCGTATTTTCCAGTGGCCGGTAGTGGTCACATTTATCACCGTTGGTATCGCCCTGTTTATCTTGCACAAGACGCAGTTTGGCCGTCACACTTATGCGATCGGTGGTAACCGTGAGGCTGCACTTCGTGCAGGCGTCCCTGTGGATCGCCACACAATTATGATCTACACGCTCTCAGGTCTCACCACTGGGCTGGCAGGCGTTTTACATACGGCTCGTTATAACGGCGGTTCTTCGATTGCGGGTGATACACTGCTGTTGTCGTCCATTGCGGCGGTCATCATCGGTGGCGTGAGCATGTTTGGCGGTCATGGCAGCGTCGCCGGTACGATTATTGGGTCGCTCATTATTGCACTGATGACTTCAGGCCTTGTCATGTTAAGTGTGCAGACATACTGGCAGTTTATCGTGGTTGGTATTGTCGTCATTCTGGCGGTGCTGATGGATCAGGCGCGCGATCTTATCATAGGCCGTATGGAATCACAGTAGGAGATCTCATGGAACCTATGCTCTCTGTCAGAAATCTGGTGAAGCGATTTGGTGGACTGGTCGCTGTTAATCATGTCAGCCTGGACATCTACCCTGATGAAGTCGTTGGGCTGGTTGGCGATAACGCTGCTGGAAAGTCTACACTGATTAAATGTATCTCCGGTGTATACCACCCCGAAGAAGGCGAGATTTATTTCGAGGGGAAGCAGATATTTTTCTCAAGACCTATCGACGCACGCGAGGCAGGCATCGAGACAATCTATCAGGATTTGGCACTCGCGAATAATCTTAATGTCAGCGCCAATATCTTCATGGGGCGCGAGGTCAAGAAAAACTACCTCGGCGGCCTGGTCCGGGTTCTGGATGAAGATTACATGCTTGATGCTTCGAAAAAAGTTCTGGATCAACTCGATATTCGTTTTTCTAGCTTAGTCCAAAAGATTGAGAACCTCTCGGGTGGTCAGCGTCAGGCCGTCGCGATTGCCCGTGCCATGTACTGGAACGCCAGATTGATGATTATGGATGAACCAACCAATAACCTTGGCGTAGTTGAGCAGCGCAAGGTGCTCGACCTGATTCACCGCCTGCGGGATCAAGGTGTGCCAGTTATTCTAATCAGCCACACGCTGCCGGATGTGTTTGCCGTTACGGATCGTATCATTGTGTTGCATCGCGGACACAAAGTCACCGAAAAACGCACTTCTGAAACCAACAGTCAGGAGATTGTTCAGTATATGGTGGGCGCGCTGGACGACACCCGATTAGAATCTGAAACGACGTGAAGACTCAGTCTCAATTCGTCAGCTACTGAGATTCTTTGGAAAAAGGATTTGGTAAGATGACTTCTTTTGAAGAAAGGCTAGATCCCCAGATTGCCGCAGTTCTTCAGCAAATGCCGCCGCTTTTCTCCTCCAATGCTGAGTTGCTTGAAATTCGCCGAAATGTTGACCAGATGTTCATGACGATGGCTGAACAAATGCCAACTGTAAACTTGCCTGTATTGCGGGAAGACCGGGTAGTTCCTGGACCAGAAAATGCGCCTGATGTGCGAATAAGGATTTATCGACCAGAAACACCTCAGGCATCCTCTTCACCTGTCTTTCTCTGGATTCACGGTGGTGGATTTTTCCTTGGCCAGTCGGTGGATAACGAAGCATTTTGTGAGCAGGTCGTGATGGAAACAGGAGCACAGGTCTTTTCGGTGGAATATCGGCTTGCGCCAGAATGCCCATTTCCTGCTGCTCTGGAAGATTGTTATGCCGTGCTCCAATGGATAGCTGGTGATGGCGCTCACGAACTGCACCTTGATACGACACGAATCGTGATTGGCGGTGTGAGCGCCGGGGGGAATCTTGCCGCTGCTACTGCGCTGCTAGCCCGTGATCGTGGTGGACCAGGGCTGTGTTATCAATTTCTACTTGTTCCTGTTCTTGATGATCGTCATATCACCCCTTCAAGCCATGAGGTAAGTGATTTTAGAGTCTGGAATCGTGGTGTATCGCTGAAAGCATGGGCAGCCTATCTAGCAAATTC
This sequence comes from Anaerolineae bacterium, assembly GCA_019912985.1. Taxonomy (GTDB): domain Bacteria; phylum Chloroflexota; class Anaerolineae; order Aggregatilineales; family Phototrophicaceae; genus JAIOHN01. Next base: position 7,262 of record JAIOHN010000686.1, read on the forward strand.
AGGCACATCCATCTCCCCCTATGCAGCGCCCGCGCGAGAAGCAGATTTATCTGGTTTGCCGCCTGCGTACATTTATGTCGAAGCCCAGGACTTGCTGCGCGATGAGGATATTGCTTATGCCACACGGCTGATGCAAGCAGGTATTAAGACCGAACTCCATGTTTATCCAGGGATGTTTCATGGCGCTTATGCATTCGCGCCAACGGCTGACACCAGCCAGCGTGCGGTTCATGAGCACTTATCTACTCTCAAAAACATTTTAAGTGCCAACTAATTGACAACATAGATTCTGGTAACGAACAAAATACTATGTTCTGGTTAGGTCAAAAATAACTCTAGTTCCATGTGAAGGTCGAATTATGGTGCACCACAGTATGCCTGATATGAATGATCTCAAAACGTTGACATGTGCGATAAACCACGGCTCAGTAGCATGAACTCCTGTAATGCCCAAGTGTTAAAGAGCGTTTGCGCTCTCTACACAGACTTGTGCGACAGACGAGATGACATAAAGATCGCGTTCAGTAATTAAACGTACCAGGTAAGGGGTGTTGATCACCGACATGACCAACATGCTCTGGTCCTGATGCAAAGTGAACTGAAAAACCGAAAAGCTGCGTTTGGTTCGGCATGGATACTGTACACTTACGACTTCAGGATCAAGTTGCCACCCGTGATCCAGCGCCCAAAGTAGATTGTGAGCACCTGCAAACTCCTGCGAACGAGGACACCAATGGCCTGTCTTTGAAATCACGTGGAGATCTAAATGCTCTTGTTTATGAATCTCCACTGCACTATTCCTGTAATTCGGCTGTTGCTTCCACAACACAGTGGCATTACCTGAATAGGATCTGAACAACCTAACTGTGTGGGGATGAGATTTATCCGGTTTGTTCGCATCACACAGCAGAGGTAAGGATGAAATGATGTGCATACATAGGTGGATTAACTTGCTAAGCGGTGTATACCAAAAGCCTGGAGAGGAGGGGCTGTCATGAAGCAAGTCTATCTGCGTTTGTTAGGTGTGGTTTTTCTTCTTTTGTTGGGAACTGAGATGGGTTCCAAGGCACTATTCGCCCAACAAGCACCAGTTCCGCCAGATGTGCAGGTGCTTTGCCCGCATGGACTCAAATCTGGTATTCCATTCGCCTGGTTGCGGTTTGAGCCATCGTCTGCCGCCGGCTTCAGCGTCACATTGCGACCCGGTGAGACCGTCCAGTTGAATAACCCACCAATGCTTGTCTGGGACAATGTGCAGTGGTGGGTGTATGTCTGGCCGAATGCCTCCCCTGCAAAGGGTTACTACTGGGTTGAACTTGGCTCACTCGAACCACGTTGTCAGCAGCCCACGCCACCAGCTTCTGGCAAGGCACCCTGGCAACCTGGAAACCACGTGCAGGTGAAATCGAACATCTCCTTTGTGTGGTTCCGTGCTGCACCAGCACCCGGCAATCCACCGATCCATACAGTCTTTCCAGGAACACAACTGGTGATTGTGCAGGGTGCCAGCTCAGATAACTACAACCAGTGGTGGTGGTTGATGCAAGACCCCGCCGCTGGTGTCACAGGTTGGGTCGAGCAGAATAGTGTAGAACTTGTCACCAGCCCACCACCTACGATCCCAGCAGGTAGCTGGCGACCGGGGGATCGAGTACGTGTTCGGTCAAGTATTCCGTTTAGCTGGTTGCGATCCACCCCCAGTTCCAATGGTGGCATCCTCTTCACGGTACAGCCTCTCCAGGAACTGCTTATCCGGCAAGGCCCACAGCACGATGGTGTACAGAACTGGTGGCAGGTTACGGTCCCCAACACCTCACAAACGGGTTGGGTTGAAGAAGTGTCATTGGAGCTTGTCCGACGAGGCGCATAAGGGTTGGATACTAAACCTGACCTCGTTGTGATGCGTTATAAGGTGAAGAGAGCGAGTCATTGGCCTGCTTCTGAACCAGTGTGAGAAAAACTATTTCTGCCGATCCTCATGATGTGGATAGAGTAGCTAAACTCTATTCACATCTTTTTGCTGTATAGCCCCAGTTTCAGTAGTTCTGCTATCGGATAGCGTTCTCAATACATTCAGCAGAAGAGTCATGCGATATTTTGTGAATGATATTTGACATTTCCATCGAATCAAGTTACTTTTATGAAAACCGTTTCACATTATGGAACTAAGTTCTTTTAATTATTTGCATTTCTGTGGGAATTAGCTTATGTCCCCATCAATCTTTCGTATAACCTCTTTATCCGAGAACGAAATTCACTTTTACCAAACAGAAGGTTACCTCTATATACCGGGTATCCTTTCCTCGGCAACCGCCGCTAACATGCGGCAAGAAATCATTGACATCATGGTGGCGCTCGGTGTTTCCACCGAGCAGTTGGCGAATGCTCAGGAAACATCAGATAAACTACGACAATCCCCGAAATATTTAAAACATGGTCTGGTTGATCAGCTTGTGAACAGCCCAATCCTCAAAAATCTGGCTGGAGAACTGATGGGTGGGCCAAGTACATTACACTCCCCATTTACCGCTGTGAAAAGTGGGGGTGGTGGTGGCGAATTCCATTTTCACCAGGATAACCAGTACACACAATTTGATGGGCCGGGTATCAATTTCTGGTTTGCTTTGAATGAAATGGCTCCAGAAAATGGCTGTTTACGTGTTGCGCCTCGATCCCATCTTCAAGGGACTTATGAAGGCGTTAGCAGCGGGGATGGCGATCATCATCTCACAATCTCGATTGCACCCAAAGAATTTTTACCGATCCGCATGATGCCGGGCGATTGTATCGCCTTTAGTCGTTTGACCGTGCATGGCTCAGGGCCTAATCACACCCATGAAGCACGGGTAGCGTATGCCGTTCAGTTTCATCGTGATGATGTCCGTGCAACCTGGGATGGTCAACCGCCACGTTTATTGACTGAATATCCACGCCTGGACAACAAGGGGCCTGTTGACAAAATCGTTCCGTGATCCGTTTGGACCCTGTTCATTCTTATTTCAAAGGGAGGGGAGGCAATCTAAAAACTATTCAGTATGACAACTGCAACTTCGTTTAATAAAGGAGATTTTTAATGAAGAGGTTACTTTTTACAACCATTTTGGTTGCTTTACTCGCACTCTTCTCGCTCCCATCTCTGGCTCAAGATGATGGCTATGTGGACGATTATCAGACATGGAGCCTGGATGAGTATGAAGCTGCTGGCAATACGATTGATTCGTTCCAGCAATCCCCTATGCTTGATGAGATGGCGGATTTGCCACCTGTCGAAGAACGTTTGCCGGAACACGATGACATTCTCGTGGTCAATCCACGGCGTGAAATCGGCACTTATGGTGGTGAGTTGACCTGGTATGGGATGAACCCCGATTCTTTTGGGAACACAGGTTGGTCAGCCTGGGATCAACGTCTGATGGCATTGTCGACTGACTGGACTGAAATCTTCCCACAAATTGCCAAGACAGTTGAACTATCTGATGACCTCACGACGATGACCATTACGCTGCGCCGGGGCATGAAGTGGAG
>JAIOHN010000687.1 GCA_019912985.1 Anaerolineae bacterium
GAGGATTTTCTGGAGGTTGCTCTGGCACAAATCCTCGCCAATATCGAGGCCGAGGTGAGTCCGTTTGAGCGAGATTCCTGCTTGCAGGTCTTGTTCGTGAATGGCTTCCAGAAGCTGCTGGTAAGTCGCGACGACCTCACGTGTGCCTTGCGCATTGTGGATGCTCTCACCCAGGTAATCGAGCGAAACAGCCAAATCCTGTTCGTTGAGCTGCCGGGTAGTTTCCAGTGCGCTCTGAAGTGTTTCGCCAGCGACAAAGCGCAGCGCCACGCGTCGGGCTAGGGGAAAGTGGATGACCATACTGCTGGCCCAGCCAGCAGCGGAGAGGTACAACAGCAAGCGTCGCAGCATGATCGTGCCTCAGCATAAATCTGCTTTCGCGCTCTATTGTATCAGGTTTTGCTCACTGATCGTGCTGTGGCAGTTCTCGCAGTTCCACAGGGTAATGACCGCTTTCAAACCAGCCGCCCGTGCGACACGCTCCGGCCAGCGCTGCGTTCCGGAATAGCTGAACGCGCTGCGCTTGCCGCAGGAAGGGCAGTAGGCGATCCGGTTGGGAGGGCTGTTCGGTTGTGGCTGATTGGGTGTCACCATCGGTTCCATGTTTTCACTCCAGGACGTAAGACCAGCAGGTGTGCCAATAAATCACTTATAACCTTACTTACATTGTATGAAATTTCGGCCCTGCTGGTTGTCTAGGAGTTGTCGTTAATTGTGCGGGAGACCTATGGGCAGCCTACGCCAGCCCCATGGTCTACGCGCCCAGGATAAAACGCCATGCCAGGATGATGAGAAACACGCCATACATCTGCTTGACGCGCTTGGCGGGCAGGCCGAGCGCAATGCGCGCGCCACCGAGCGCACCGATCAGCAGACCAAGCGCCACCATCGTCGCTGCTTCGAGACGCAGGTCACCGTTGTTGTAGTAGATCAACACCGATCCCAACCCGACCGGCAGCAGCAGCGCCGCCAGTGAGGTGCCCACCGCCAGATGCTGGTCGAATTTCAGCAGGCCGACCAGCGCCGGGACGATCACCGCGCCGCCGCCGATACCGAACATGCCTGCCAGAACGCCTGCACCCAGGCCCACACCCAGTAGATAGTACCAGGGCAAATCGACCACTGCGGGTGTTTCCTCTTTGGGGGTCGGCGTCTCGCTGCGATACTCGCGCCACAGCTTGCGCGGCTCAACAAAACGCCAGCCGGTGTAAAGCAAAAATACACCGTACAGCCGCTCCAGCACGCTGGTATCAAGATTGGTGGCGATCTGCGCACCAACCACGCCGCCTGCGATCAGGCCAAGGGCAATCCAGACGGCGATAGACAGCCGCAGCTTTCCCGCGCGATAGTACGCGATCACGGCGAAAATGCCGACCGGCATTAACAGCGCGCCCAGGGAGGTCCCTACCGCTTCCTTGAATTGAAATCCCAGCAGCACCAGCGCAGGCACGATGATCACGCCGCCGCCGATGCCAAACAGGCCGGAGAGCACACCCGCGCCCAGGCCGACGATGAGCAGGATAATAAATTGTTCTACAGGCATGATGATATATTTCCTTATGGTGAAACATGAGGGTAGGGACGGGCCTGGCTTGATAAAGCGGCTCGCCCCTACCAGAATGTGCCTATTGTGGCGCATACATCGCCGCTTTTCAATTTCCACCGAGTCCACCTATAATCATGGCTATGGCTCAAAACACCTTACCTGACTATCACTTTTTGCTCATCGCACCGAACCTGGGATCCCAGTGGTTTTATGAGGCTGCCCGCCGTTATTGGCTGCGCTTCTTCCCCACGGTGATCAGCAATTACACGCTGCTGCCCCTGATTCCCGAACAGTACAGCATGGCCGTGACTGTGGTTGCCCGCCGTGACCGCATTTCGCAGTTCGGGGTGGAACTGGCGCGGTTGGTGCCGCGCGCCCTGTTTGACCCGGTGGTCTACGACTTTTATGAGGATACCAAGGCCGAATTGGACCGCCGGGCGGAAACCTACCAGCCATTTGGTGTGCCACTGCCACCCACGGCGACCTGGACCCCTGCGCCCACTGCGCAGCCGCTGCTGCCCACACCAGGCCCAATTGCTACCGATGGACCTACGCCTACGCCAGCGCCTGTGACGGCTTCGCCATCCCCTGAAATCACCGAGGAGGGAACGCCAGAGGTGACTGCCGAAGCGACTGATGACCTGACACCCGAAGTCACGGAGGAGCCCGGAACACCTGCCCCGCCGACGCCGCTTTATCCAACCCCTGGCCCGGTTACAGGTGGCAGAAATCCCTAGTGCGCTTCAGGTGATTTGCGGTTGCATTCAGGTTTTCTCGTGCTCAGATTTGGATCACATACCCTATTTAAATTGATGAGTGGAGTTCGATAACGAAACCATGCGATTGGATGAGTATCAATGGTCACGCAACCCCCGAGGGTTGCACGTCAAACGGGTGCTGATTACCCCGCTGGAGGTCAACCGCTGGAGTGAGATGGCCGCTGGTTGGGCCAAGCTGGTCGCGGCGGAGTATGAATATACCGATGATGCACGCGAACTGATCTCGCGCGGGATCACACCAGTCTTGCGCCTCTATCGCGATCGGTGGGGTGCAAAGCCGTTTGACATGCAGATGCGCGAAGAAACCCTGGCGTATGTGGAAGCGGGCGTGAAATGGTTCGAGTTTTACAATGAGCCGAACCTGCCAATTGAATGGCCGCCGGGAACCCATATTAGCTGGCAAAACAGCGGCATCATGGTGCCAATGATCGAGAACTGGCTTAATTGGGCCGAATTCATCATCAGTCAGGGCTGCTATCCCGGCTTTATTGCCCTGGCCGAGACCGATGCCTTCGATGCCGCAGCGGTGCGCTGGTACGATACCTGGCTCAATTATCTCGCGGAAAATCATTATGATCGCTTCCGCTGGATTCTGGCGAATGGCGGCTACTGTGCCACACACCCTTACATCCTCAACCATTTTTATCAGGAACGCCCCGGTGGTGGTGAAACCAGCGCCCGCCCACCCGGCGAACAGAATGGGAATGAAGGTGGCTGGCACTTTGAATATCCTTACGATCCGATTTGCCAGCGCTCGGACCCTGGCAGAACTGTCACGGGAGGCACGGCGCTAACACCTAACGGTGACCCGGTTGGGCTGCTGGCGATGGGACGGCTCTTCAACGAGCGCTGCGCTCGTCTTTTCAACACCCAGGCGATTCCCGTGCTTGGCACCGAGGGCGGCATTTATCCGTTTCCGCGTGATGCCTCGAACCCCTTTTACCAGCAGGATAATCGCTACCCTGGCTATACGCATGAAAGTCAGGCTGAAGCCACGGTCGCCATGTTTAACTGGATTCCACCGAATGCGCCCCCCTGGTTTTTTGGCGTGTGTTTGTGGAAAGAAGATGATTACTTCGAGCCCGGCCCGGCAAAAGCGGTGACACGTATGCGGGAAACCCCGCAAATTCCGCGCACGGTCCCGGCGATTCCGGTGATTGATGGCGACGTGCCTTATCCTTTCGATGGCGATCAAACCGTGGCTCCTGGCCCGGCACCGATTCATGGCACCGCCGATTTCCACATGCTGATCCTCGCGCCGGGGTTGGATACCGGCTGGTTTCTGGATTCGACCCAGGCTTACTGGGAGCAGTTCCGCCCGATCATCACCACAGCGGTGGATCTGGTCGATTTCATCACATCGGATTATAGTCTGGCAGTGACGATCATTTCCCCACCAGAATCTGCGGATTCGCTGCAGGAGCGCATTGCGGATCAGTATCCCAACGTGTGGTTTGATCTGGTCATCGCGACCAGCCAACAGTCGGTCGCGGAGATATTTCGCAAACGGGCAGAACGAGGCCAGAGGTTTGGCTAATGAGTGAAGCGACTTTGTTACAGAAGCTGCGTCAGGCGGATGATGAAACCCATGTCCGCGAAGTAGCAATTAATCTTTTAGAGGCCAGCCGCAGCCGCGAGGCAATCGAGGCGGCGCTGCGTGCCCTGGAACACGCCGACGTGGATGATGCGGTACGGCCAGCCCTGCGTGCCAAGTTCCAGGCGTATGCCAGTGGTAAGCTGCGTGATTCCGCCGGACTGGTGCGCGAACGATTGGTGCGGTTGCTGGCGGCCATCGGCCACCCGGATGACCTGGACATTTTCGTGCAAGGTGTGAACACCTATGAGGCACAGCCGGTCACCGATGTTGCGCAGAATTTGCGTGCCGCTTCACTGGCCGGGTTGGCGTATATTGATAGCGATCTGGCCGGGGTTTATGCCACCAAGCTCCTGAGTGAGCTGGAAACAACCTCGGCCTTTAATGGCGAACCTGCCATGACCGCCATCAATGTGCTGTCTCGGCAGGGCAAAATTCTGCCTATCTACCAGTATGTACTGCTGGCAGGGCTGGACGCGGTTGAGGCGGTCCAGTATGAAGTGCTGGGCAAGGCGGTAGAATCGCTAGGCGCGTCGTTTCCTGCCAACCTCTATGGTGAACTGGTTGACCTGTTCGCGCCGCGTGACCGCGCACTGATCAACATGGGCCTCATTACCCATATTGTTGAGCAGCGCCTGGAGGCATTGTACCCCGCCCTCGAAAATATGATCACGCGCACCCGTTATGATGAGCTGCATCATTTTGGGGTGGTGATGCTGGCTGCCTCGCGCGATGAAGCGTTGATCACGATTCTGTATCGCCTGGCACAGGTCAGCCCGCCGCCTCGCGCTGATAATTTTGTGGAAGCGCTGGAACTGGTGCCTGGGCAGAAGGCAGAATCGATTATTGAATTTTTGAAAAGCCGTTCGTGATCAGTGTGCTTGTACTGCACACTGATGTGCGAGCTCTATACACAGGAAGAAAATGATGCTTGATTCAAAATTTTTTGAAACAGAAGCGCTTCGCCAGCACAGCGTCGACCTGCGCCAGTTTATGGACTTTCGCCAGTCTACACTGCCCAATGGTATGCGGATTGTCGAAGCTTACAATGGCAGCGGTCTGACATTCACCATCCTGCCGGATCGTGGCCTGGATATATGGACAGCCCATTACAATGGTATCCCGCTGACCTGGATCAGCCAGGGATCGCCGCACCCACCGGATTACGGTCAAATCTGGCTGCGGCAGTATAACGGCGGCCTACTCACCACCTGTGGGCTGACGCATGTTGGTGCGCCCGAAGCGGACGATGAAACGGGTGAACATCGCGATTTTCATGGCAATTACACACGGCTGCGCGCGCCCAGCGTGAGTGTGGATGTCTCGGAGGATATGCGCAAAATTATGCTGCGCGGCACGCTGGCTGAGGCAGTGCTGTATGGACTGCAACTGCGCCTGGAACGTCGTTACACACTGACACTTGGCGTGCCGGAGATTGTGATCGAGGATGTGGTGACCAATCTCAGCGATCAAGCCGCGCCGTTGATGCTGCTGTATCACTTCAACTTTGGTTATCCGCTGGTGGCGGCAGGTACGCGCCTGGCGACCGCCTCCGTTCATGCGCATCCCGGCAATCCGCCTGCACAGAAAGACCCGGCTAGCTGGCCGGAATACGCGGCTGCTACGCCTGAGTATGAGAGTGATGTTTACTATCACCACCTCAAGGCCGATGACGATGGCGATACGGAAGTGGCGCTTTACCGCGAAGATTTTGGTCTCTCGTTGTCATGGTCAGTCGCTAACATGCCTTACCTGACGCAGTGGAAGAACACCCGCCAGGGTATTTATGTCAACGGTGTAGAACCCGGCAACTGTGTACCAGAAGGCCGCAACCGTGCCCGATCTCAGGGGCGTTTGCAATCTATTGCCGCAGGTGAGTCGCGCCAGTTTGGCTGTCGCCTGAAGGTATTGGGAGATGCTGAGGCCGTGGCCCACAGCCTCAACCGTATCTATAAACTGCGCGAGGTGGGAAAGCCAATCGCGGATTGTCAATTAGAAGATTACGCGGTGTAAATTGGGAGTCAGGCACCACGAAACAGCACAAGCGTAGAGCCGAAAGCGATCAGATCGCCATCATGCAGCACGCGGCCTTTTTCGTAGATGCGTCCGCCGTTGACGAAGGTGCCGTTGGCACTGCCCAGGTCGGTGATCACCCACACATTGTCGACCAATTCAAGCTGCGCATGGGGCCGTGACACAGACGGGTCTTGCAGGGTGATTTCCCAATTGGCTTTGCTGGTCGCACGGCCCACCGAGATCTTGTCGACGAGCAGAGGAATCACCGTCCCTTCCTGTGCGCCGGTAGTGATCACGAGTTTTCCGCGCCCGGTGCTGGTGCTGGCACCGATAATCGTGCCGGTTTCCTGGGCGTGCAGCCATTCCTCCTCGGTGACGACCGCGGAAAAGACCATCGTCGGCACGTACAGCCGGATTTCATCGCCGGATGCCAGCGGAAACGGCTCGCTCAACTGGCGATCATTGACGAAGGTGCCATTGGCGCTGCCCAGGTCGGTAATCATGAAGATGCCATCGCGATAGTTAATCACCGCATGCTGGCGTGAGACATGCTGCTCAGGAA
>JAIOHN010000688.1 GCA_019912985.1 Anaerolineae bacterium
GATAATCCCAGCCCGGTTCCACCGTGCTTTCGCTTGGAGGATCTGTCCAACTGGACGAAATTTTCAAAAATTACCTTTTGCAGTGTCTTGGGGATGCCGATGCCCGTATCCGAAACCGTAATGATGAGCCGGTCTTCCTGCCGCTTGAGCGCGAGTTTGACTGTTCCGTCATTGGTGAACTTGATCGCATTGGCAACCAGGTTGGTCGTGATCTGTGTCAACCGCTCCTCGTCATGAACGATTGTTTTCGGCAAATCAGGATCAAGGTCGAGGTTCAGACGCAATCCTTTTTCCTTTGCCTGAAGTCCCAGGTCCTCGACAATAGTCTGTGCCAGATCCAAAGGGGAGATTTCCATCGGCACGATTTCCAGGCTGCCTGCGGCGAGACGCGACAGGTCGAGCACACTGTTGATCAACATCAGGAGGCGCTGGCTATTTGCCAGACACCGCTCGGCCATATGCGAATTGTCATGATCAAGTTGTTCGCTGTACAGCATTTCGCGCAAAAAGCCGATGATAGCGTTCAGGGGCGTACGCAGCTCATGGCTCATATTTGCCAGAAAAAGGTCTTTGAGCTTGGTGCTTGTTTCGGCTTCGCGCCGTGCCTTCTGTTCATGGATGACTAACTGCTGGAGCTGTTCCTGTGCGCGCTTGCGATCCGTAATGTCGGTGGCAACGCCGAGAAGCTGTACCGTATGACCAGCTTCGGCGAACAATGGCACCTTGACCGTCTGATACCAGCGCGTTTCTTCTGTGACGACATTGGTGACCGGTTCTTCGGCGATGAATTTGGGTTGGCGGTTACGAACTACCTCGGCGTCATCGCGCCGGAAGTGTTCGGTCTCGCTCTGACGGGGGTTAAAATCCTCATCATACTTACCGACCATATTGCGTGGGGTCGTACCGTAGGCATCGGCCAGCGCTTTATTCACCAGCGTGAATTGCCCATGCTCGTTTTTGGTGAAGATAAGGCTGGTGTTGAGGTCAATCACCTGGCGGAGGAAGTTGCGCTGTGTTTCCAGATGATCCTGGGCACGTTTGCGGTCGGTGATGTCGGTAGCAACACCCAGAAGCTGCACAGTTTGGTCGTCTTCGGCGATGAGCGGAATCTTGGTCGTCTGATACCAGCGTGTTTCTCCGGTGAGGACGTTGGTAAGGCCTTCCTCCGGGATAAACTTGGGCTGGCGGGTGCGGATGACTTCAGAATCGTCGCGCCGCAGGTGTTCTGTCTCGTGTCTCTGCTGATTGAAATCTACATCGGCCTTGCCAACCATATCCTCCGGAGTAGTGCCGTAATGTGTTGCCAGTGCTTTGTTCGCCAGTGTAAACCGGCCCGCTTCATCCTTGGCGAAGATGAAACTGGTATCCAGGTCGATGATCTTCCTCAAGAAATTGTGCTGTGTTTTGAGTGCGTCCTGGGCACGTTTGCGGTCCGTGATGTCGGTGGCGATGCCCAGAAGCTGTACTGGTTGGCCGTCTTCGGCACTCAACGGAATCTTGGTCGTCTGATACCAGCGTGTTTCTCCGGTAACAACGCTTGTCAGCGGTTCCTCCGGGATAAACTTGGGTTGACGGGTCCGTACCACTTCGGCATCGTCATGCCGAAAATGGGCGGTCTCATTCTGCAGGGGATTAAAGTCCACATCGGCTTTGCCGACCATCGCCTCTGGCGTCGTGCCATAGGTGTTTGCCAGGGCCTTGTTGGCAAGCGTGAACCGGCCCTGTTCATCCTTGGCGAAGATGAAACTGGTGTCCAGGTCAATCACCTGTCGGAGGAAATTACGCTGCGTTTTGAGGGCGTCCTGAGTTTGTTTGTGGTCTGTGATGCGCTCGATATAAAAGGTCACACCGCCAATCTCGCCGTTCATCTTGTACCAGGGGCGGATCTCGCGCCGGAGCCACTCCGTCGAGCCGTCAGGCCCCACAAACGGGATCTGTTCGTCCCGGCGAATTTCGCCCTGGAGGCACTGCTGGTGAATAGCCGTCCAATCATCGTCGATTTCTGGAAAGACGTCATAGTGGTTGAGTCCGTCGAGCTGCTGTTCTCCGAGGCCAAAATCGTGTAGCCAACGGTCATTGGCGAAAAGATAGCGCATATCCCTGTCAACCGCGGCAACCGCCAGAGGGATGTGGCGCAGCATCTGTTCGAGCCGGTGTTTCTCCTCATGAATATCAACCACCAAATTATTTTCCATAATCCAGTCTCACCACAAAACACAGATCATTATCTTGTCGAATAAGCGCCACATCGTTGTGACCCAATCGCTCAGGTTCCAGGGCTGCCCGGCTGCAACTGAATGTGGTTTGTCTGGGGCGAACAAGTCAGACGTACCAGGCAGATCTTTTCATCCCCGCGTACTCCATAGTATAGCACCTGAAGACACTCGAATGGACGCTCCCGATCATTCTACGGAAGGAGTTGTACATTCTCTGGGGTCAAGCGCTGATGACAAACAGGTTTTCAAGTACCAGGGTAATCATGCCGAGAATAGTCGCTTCATGTCCCAGGGGCGCAACTTCAATCCGTAGATGTTGGGTGGTCAGCGACGGTGATCGATCCAGAATACTTCGTCGGATGGCAGCCAAAAAGGCGGGGTTAGCTTCACTCACGTCACCGCCGATCAGGATCAGGTCGGGATCGAGGATGTTGACGATATTTGCGAGGACCTCGCCGATGGCCTGGGCGCTCCGTTGGATAATTCCCTGGGCAACATGATCCCCTTCGTTAGCAGCAACAGCGACATCGTACGCGGTCAGCAAGTCGGGGTCATAGTGGCTGAGCATCGTGTCTCTGTCCGTGGTCACGGCTTGAAGGGCCTGATGGGTGATCGCGAGTTCTGATGCCATCGACTCCAGAAGCACGGTCTCGCTTCCTGCGTCATCGGATACGTCACACTGGACATGGATATGTCCGATGTCGCTAGCGCGTCCATTCGCTCCCTGGTAGATTTGTCCTCCCAGGATAAAGCCCACATTGATTGAAGTCCCTACGTTGATGTAGACCAGGATCTGTAAATCCTGGCTGCTGCCTTTGCGGAGTTCTCCATATGCCATT
>JAIOHN010000067.1 GCA_019912985.1 Anaerolineae bacterium
GGCCCGGACTGTCCACCTACATCAAGGATGGCGAAACCGGCCTGCTCGTCCGTACCGGCGATGCACAAGACCTCGCCGAGGCGATTGAATATCTGTGGAAGAACCCGGACAAGGCCGAGGCCATCGGCAGCCGCGCCCGCGAATGGGCGGTCAGCCATTATGCAATGGACAAGTGGCTGCATGATGTGACCCAGGTGTTGGAAAGCGCCTGATTTTCCCTTTGATGAGAGCAAATGATTTTATGGGATCAATAATGAAAACCTTTAGAGACACCAATGTGCTGATCACCGGCGGCCTGGGATTCATTGGCAGCAATCTGGCTATCGCGCTGGCGAACGAGGGTGCAAACGTGACGATCCTCGACCTGCTGGTTCCCGAATATGGCGGCAACTGGTTCAATATCGAGCCGGTGCGCGACTGCGTCGAAGTCCATCTGGGCGACATCCGCGATCTGGAGCTGGTGAGCACACTGGTCACCGGCAAAGATTACATTTTTCACCTGGCAGCCCAGGTTGACCATTTTCTGAACCGCTGCGACCCGTTCCCTGATCTGGACATCAACATCCGGGGCACGGTCAACCTCCTGGAAGCCTGCAAACATTACAATCCTGAGGCGCGCTTCATTTACTGTGGCACGCGCGGTGAATACGGCCACGTCTGTCATTTACCGGCAGACGAGGAGACTCCGCTGCATCCCACCGGCCTCTACGAACTCTCCAAATGTACGGGTGGGCAGATTGCCCTGCTCTATCATTCGCTGTACGGGCTGAGCACGACCGTGCTGCGGGCCACCAACACCTACGGCCCGCGCTCCCAGATGAAACATGCCCGCTACGGCGTGGTGAACTGGTTCGTGCGGCTGGCGATTGACGACGAAGTGCTGCGGGTCTTTGGCGACGGCTTGATCAAGCGCGATTTTCTGTTCGTGGATGACTGTGTGAATGCGCTGCGGATGTGCGCCCTGTCTGAGGCGGCCTGCGGCGAGTTATTCAACGTTGGCGTTGACCATCCGACGACGATCCTCGAACTGATCCAGACCCTGATCGAGGTGGCCCATTCCGGCCACTGGGAATACGCGCCTTATACGCCGGAACGCGCCGCCCAGGAACCCGGTGACTTTTATTCCGATATTGCCAAAATTCAGGCGCTGGTCGGCTGGGAGCCGGATGTCCCGCTCGATGTGGGATTGATGCGGACGGTGGAATACTATCACGCCTTCAAACCCCATTACTGGTAGCGGCTGTTTTTATGAAGCGAAAATTCGCCGTGTATAGAGCACTATGCACGGCCTGTCCATCCGGGGCGATCCGCTGAACTTCAGAGGGGATTGGGGATTTCCATATAGGCGGCGCGAACGGCGCTGGCAATCTCGTCCATCCACACCGGCTTGAGCAAAAAGGCGCTGGCTCCGACGCCTCTAGCGCGCAGTTCTTCGCCCAGGAAGCCGTTGCTGAGCATCACGACGCGGATCGCCGGGAACTTCTGGCGAATCTCGGCGGTGGCCGTGAACCCATCCATGACCGGCATCATGCCATCCATCAGCACCACATCGGGGTGCAGGTCGGCGCACAGGTCAATTGCCGACTTACCGTTATCGGCTTCGCCAACCACCTGGATCCCCTCAAATTCGCCGAGGATCATCGCCATCTGTTCACGGAGGTTGAAATGATCTTCCACCACTAACAGCCGGATTGCTTTGTTCACGATCTCTGCCTTTGCGCCAATTATTGCATATTATTAAAGCACTAAACTGCCTGAAAAGGTGTTATAAGTCATATTTCAGTTGAATTTTTAACACTCTTTATACACTGGTGGCAGCCACTGGTTCCTGTCCCACCGGACAAAAGATTTGCAGCCGATACATTTTGCACGGCGTTTTCAGAGGTTTGCGGAAACTTTACGAATCGCGCTGATGATCCGCTCAGACTCCACCGGTTTGAGCAAAACGGCGCTGGCTCCGGCACGGGCGGCGCGTTCGTCTTCGCCCTCGCGCCCATTGGTCAGCATGACGACGCGAACGTCCGGGAAATGCTGGCGAATCCATTCGGTGGCCGCGAAGCCGTCCAGCACCGGTATTGTCGCGTCGATCAGCACCACATGGGGATGGAGCGAGGCGCACAGGTCGATGGCGGCCTGACCATTGTCCGTGCTTCCGACGACAACAATATACTCAAAATCCGCCAGCAAAATGCATAACTGTTCCCGCAAATAGATGTGATCCTCGACAACCAGCAGCCGTATCCGATCCGACATGAACGACACCTTCACGACAAGCACGACAACATTTCAGAATATTAAAACGGGTTCTTCGCCGGAATGTTACAGCATATAACGCCCCAATCCGGTCAAATATCCCCGTTTCTCATCTGGCCGCAGGCGAGAACGGTATCCAGCCCCCAAAAAGTGGGGGGCGAAGCGGCTGTTTTGCTGATCCGATTCTTACGCCGGTCTGGTTTTATAGAAGGCGTATCCGTACATCCACGTGATACATGGACTACCATTTATAGTAAGGAGCGGAGCCACATGAATAACGATTATGGATTCTGGGATCAGTTAGCAGGCCAATGGAAGCAGTTTCGCGGCTCAGTGCGCGAAGCCTGGGGCAAACTGACCGACGACGATCTGGAACGCATCAAGGGCAACCGCGACCAGTTGGTTGGCCGCATCCAGGAACGCTACGGTATCGCCCAGGAAGAGGCCAGCAGCCAGGTTGACGAATGGGTTACAAACTTCCGCGAGCGGATGCGTTAAGCCCGGTTAACCACTCTCAAAAGTCAAAATGCTTGGAGCCTGGTTTTGTGCCAGGCTCTTTGTTTTAAGCGAATAGCCGTTAGCGATTAGCTTTTAGCTAAAAGACAAAGAAGCCAGTCAGAACTGGGCCGAACTTCCTTCACAAAAAATTCGGATGGTACTTTTGTAACATCTCCTCCCCTGCCCCGTTTTATTCCCACAGAGTGACCATTTTAGAAACCGGGGCCAACGATGACCAAAACAACCTGGCAAGGCGATGAGACTGAACCTGCGATTTCGAGCGACATGCGCGAGCAGTTAAGGGCCGCCTCAAAAACGGTGCAGGTTGATCCGAGTGAAATTAAGCTTGAGACCAAAACCTTAGCCGGTAACGTCCTGTTCAAGAACCACCGGACGGTGGTGTTCGCGATGATCGACAGCGAAGTCCTGCTGCCCATCCCGGTCGTTGACCGCATGACCATCGGGCGGGTGGATCATGAGGCGGAACAACCCGTCGATGTTGACCTGACGCCTTATGGCGGACGGGAATGGGGCGTCTCGCGCCGCCACGCCACGCTGTACCGCACCCAGCACACCCTGTCGCTGGTGGATTTGAAAAGCAGCAACGGAACCTACCTGAACGGGGTGAGGCTGACGCCGCACCAGCCGCGCCTGCTGCGCGAGGGCGATGAAGTCCGGCTGGGGAACATGCGCTTCCACATCTATTTTGAGGAATAGCTGTCAGCAGTTAGCTTTTAGCTGAAAGACGAAGCGGCGGGCGTCGCCTTCCGAGCAATCTGGTGAGAAAGATAAGCATGAGAATTGAGAAGGTTTCTCGGTTCTCATTTTTATTGGCCGGGACTGCCCGACTCCAATCTGCTTTTTGCGGCAACTGACGACGAAAACGATGGGCGAACCATTCGCCATTTTCGCGCTGGTTGGCGGCGGCGGCGTCGGCGTCGCCGCCGAAAACGACGACGACGAATGGCGACTTTTTCGCCGTTTTCACAAGCAAGCCCCCTATCGGGTCGGGACAGCCTGTAGCGTATCCCGACGAAGATCCTGCGATTTTGTGTCGGCGGCGGCGTCAGAAAATGAGTTGTGCCAGCGCCAAAGGCTGTGCCGTGGTGATGATCCATCGAGACGCATCGACACGGCGACCTTCCAAAACCGGTTGACCATTTGCTGCTGCTGCTGCTGCCGCACTGGATCATGGGACGTGATTGTCAAGTCCGGTCAATGATAGGCAGCAACCTTCCTTAGTATGCCACCGATTGAGGGCGAAAAGTGAAACATTTGTGTGTACATTTGTTCCGATTTTGAGGGAAGGATGGTTAGAAAGCGGTTAGCGATTAGCCATTCGCTGTTAGCCAAAACAAAAAAGCCCCTGAAACATATTGAGCAAAGGATCAGTACCCAGTACCCGGCGCTAAAAAAACAGACGCCCGGTGGTGCCGTCCACAAGGCGTCCTTCGCATTTGGTTTAGGCGGCAGCGTCCACCGCTGAGTTTAGCCCCCAGCGGCCTCGGCTGTCGTTTTATGCAAACGCGGGTGGGACTACGGAGGCGGCGTGCGCTAACACGAGGCGTCCTCACCCTGCGCCAGACCGAGGACTTTACAGATACGCCGGATCGTTTTATACTGACCAAACAAATTGCCGATTTGCCTGTCCAATCCGGGCATCGCAAAATCCAACGCCTCGTACTGGCATACGGGGCGTTTGGTTTTTTCTGGCTAGACACATTTAGCGATGTATCTGCCAATTACTATATACAGGAATCTGTAGGTTGTCAAGTCACTTATCGGAAATGAATTTTGGGGTGTGAGGGCCGCGACCATATTTTTCCATATATTGAATCAGGTCAGGCAGCCAAAACTCGTATCGTCTGGTGCGACTGCGCAACCGCATTAATCGCTCATCTTCAGGAAGTCGCGACATCTTCAGCGCCAACCGTTGGAGATACTGCTGATCGTAGCCCGTGAGTTCCGCAGCTTCGCTGGTGCTCACCCAAATTTCTTCAATTCGTTCCACACATACACCTATCGGTAACGGCAATCCCGATATCGTCAGGTATTCATTATAGTGGAATTACCCTCAGATGGCACGTATACAGCCGATGGTCAAGGGCGACCGGCGGCGGTCAGTAGCCTTTATGCGGCTGATCGGTCAGATCAAACCGTGCCTGGCGCTCCTTGCGCACGGCCTCTTCGAGCAGCAGCAGTTCGCTATAGATGGTTTCCTGGTTAAACTTGGCGCGCCGAAGGGCTTCTATAAGTTCACGCGTACACTGCTCGATGATGCCTAACTGCTTGCTGGTCACGGTTTCAAAATCCATGATGTTCACCTTTATCTGTGGGATGGATGGAATCCATCTCCGGTTGAAAGCGAGGGAGTCAATCGGTCGTTTCCCGCCTGCGGTTCGCTTTGCAGTAGCCAAAGAAGAAACAGCCGACGGGTAAAGCGAATTCGGGCGGCACGGGAA
>JAIOHN010000689.1 GCA_019912985.1 Anaerolineae bacterium
GGTTTGAACTCCATCCTAGATCCACGCTATGTGGTTCCGGGCGAGTATCATGGTCTGTGGGCCAATGGCACAAATGCATTCCGCACCAACAACCCCGATGCATCGGTTAAAATCCCGCTGGAAGGCGAGTTCCTGGAACAGCGGAACCGCTATGAAAACGTGCTGGTTCAGCCGAGCCAGGAAGCGCAGATTGAAGCCATGAAAGAAGTGATTCAGGTTGCTGCTGACAACTTCTGGGTGATGGGTATCTCTCGCCCCGGTCCTGGTTATCAGCCGTACGGCGCACGGCTAGAAAACTTGCCTGACGTATGGGTTACCGGTTGGATTGAAGGCATTGAAAAAATAATCCGCCCGGAACAGTGGTATATCGCTGAGTAGTTTTCGTCGTTCGTGTTTGCCCCGGCTTTACGCCGGGGCAAGCTTCATTTCGGCAACGAATTAGGATGATCTCAAGCAAAATCATTATGATCTGCCGAAATTGGAGGAGTAATTATGAGGCGATTTATCGCGAAACGTTTCGCATATATGATTTTCACCGTATGGATTATCACGTTGGTATCCTTCATTGTGATTCAACTCCCTCCCGGTGATTACGTATCCAACCTTGTATCTCAGATGGTCGCTCAAGGCGCCGATGAAATACCCCCCGAGGTCATCGCCCAGCTTCGCGCACAATATGGCCTTGATCAACCGGTGTACGTGCAATATTTCAAGTGGTTACGCAACGTGATATTCGAGGGTAATTTCGGTTACTCCTTTACGTTCCAGCGCGACGCAGGCCAGATTATTGGCGAACGCCTGCCCATGAGTATGGCGATTTCACTGGGTTCCGTGCTGTTTATCTGGGTGGTCGCACTGCCGGTTGGTGTCTATTCGGCGGTGAACAAATACACGCTTGGTGATCACATTGCCACTTTGTTAGGCTTCGCCGGGCTCGCCGTCCCCAATTTTCTGCTGGCATTGCTGCTCATGTACCTCAGCTACCGTTATGGTGGGCAGGCCCTGTTGGGGTTGTTTTCCCAAGAATATGCCAATGCCCCATGGAGCATGGGCAAGTTCCTTGATTTGTTGCAGCATCTCTGGATCCCCATCCTTATCCTGGGCACAGCCGGGACTGCCGGTTTGATTCGCACCATGCGCGCGAATCTGCTGGACGAACTCAACAAGCCTTATGTGGATACCGCGCGTGCAAAAGGTGTTAAAGAATGGCGTTTGCTGTGGAAATACCCGGTGCGCCATGCGCTCAATCCGTTTATCAGCACCATCGGTTGGGTATTGCCGCAGTTGGTTGCAGGTGAAGTGATCGTATCTATTGTGCTGAACCTTCCCACCTCTGGTCCCGTTCTATTCAACGCCCTATTGGCTCAGGATATGTATGTCGCGTCCGGGTTTATTCTGGTTCTCAGTACGTTGACCGTGATTGGTACTTTTTTGTCCGATCTGGCGTTGGCCTGGCTTGATCCGCGCATTCGGCTGGAATAATAGATTTAATGGAGTTTGTAAATGAGTGCTATCACAACTGAAACAGAAGTTATTCTTCCAGGCCAGGAAATGCAAGAGAATGCCGACGAAATTAAGGTCGAATTGGCTTCGCAATGGCAGTTGATGTGGTGGAAGTTCCGCCGACATCGTCTGGCAATGATCAGTGCCTTTGTCATTTTGCTATTCTATTTGGTGGCGATATTTGCTGATTTCGTCGCCCCGAATACCGCTGGATTTTACATCGCCGAGTATGTCCATACGCCTCCACAGACACTTCTTTTGTTTCGGGATGGCAATTTCGAACCTCATGTTTACGGCTATAAGTTTGAGCGCGATCCTGTTTCCTTCAAAAAGATATTTGCGATTGATGAGGAAAAGATCATACCTGTCGGTTTGTTCGTAAGAGGTGCGCCTTACAAACTTTGGGGTTTGATTGAGACAGACCTTCACCTCTTTGGGCCAATCAGTGCAGACGAACCATTCTACTTAATGGGCGGTGACGAAACAGGACATGATGTCTTGAGTCGTATGATATTTGCCAGTCGGATTTCGCTAAGTATTGGCCTGGTTGGGGTGGCCCTCAGCACGACTGTTGGTATCATCCTGGGTGGTATTTCGGGCCTATTGGGGGGAACCGTCGATAACATCATCCAGCGTGTGATAGAGATTGTCAATTCTGTGCCTGACTTGCCACTACTCATCGCCATCGCGGCAACTGTGCCCATTGATTGGCCGATAGTGCGCGTCTATTTTATTATCACGATCATCATTTCCTTGCGCACGTGGACCGGGATAGCCCGTGTGGTACGCAGTAAGTTTCTGTCTGTGCGTGAAGAGGATTTTGTTCTGGCGGCGCAGCTGGACGGTGTAAAGCAGCGGCGCTTGATCCTGCGACACATGCTGCCGTCATTTTACAGCCATATCATCGCTTCTTTGACGTTAGCAATCCCTGGCATGATTTTGGCTGAAACAGCACTCAGCTTCCTCGGCTTGGGACTGCGTGAACCTGCTGTAAGTTGGGGCGTGATGCTAACCCAGGCACAGCGTGTCGCAGTGCTCGCAAGCCATCCCTGGCTGTTGTATCCTGCATTTGCAGTGATCATAGTGGTACTGGCGTTCAACTTCTTTGGTGATGGGCTGCGTTACGCCGCCGACCCCTATTAATTAGTGGAGTATTTTTATGGCTGAACCATTATTGGAAGTAAGTGATCTTAAAATTCATTTTTTCACTGATGAGGGCGTTGTAAAAGCCGTCGATGGTGTTGATCTGACGATTGAAGCGGGTAAAACCCTGTGTCTGGTAGGTGAGAGTGGTTGTGGCAAAAGCGTCACCAGCAGGGCATTTCTACAGATTATCCGCAGCCCGGGGCGCTTAGTCTCCGGCCAGATGCTCTATCATAGACAGCATCCTTCTGGCGGAAAATCAACTGTTGATCTGGCCTCGTTGAATCCCAAGGGACAAGAGATCAGGCAAATTCGCGGCAAAGAGATTTCGATGGTCTTTCAGGAACCGATGACATCGCTCAGTTTGATGCACACTATCGGTGATCAGATTATCGAGGCAATCCGGATTCACGAGTATGTCTCTAAACAAGAGGCGCGCAACCGAGCAATTGAAATGCTGCGTCAGGTGAGCATCCCTAAGCCGGAACGGTTGGTGGATGAGTATCCGTTCCGCCTGAGTGGTGGAATGCGCCAGCGGGCAATGATCGCTATGGCGCTGGCCTGTAACCCGCAGATTTTGATTGCTGATGAGCCAACGACAGCGCTGGATGTGACCACGCAGGCGCAAATTCTTGATCTGATGCTGGAACTTCAGGAACAGTATGATATGGCCCTGTTGTTTATCACCCATGACCTGGGGGTGGTGGCCGAAATCGCGGATGATGTGGCGGTGATGTATCTGGGAAAGATTGTCGAGCATGGAGATGTGGATACCATCTTTAACGATCCCAAGCATCCCTATACACAGGCTCTGCTGCACTCAATTCCCAAGATCGCGATGAGTCGTGACGAGCTGGACCCGATCAAGGGTATGGTACCCAGCCCGTTCCGTCGTCCATCTGGCTGTCCATTTCATCCGCGCTGCACGCAGCACTTTGAAGCCTGCTCGCATGTGATCCCGGCGAAGACCATACTTGAGGAGGGCCACATGGTGCGCTGTTTGCTCTACGAAGATGTGCAGGAGGCTGTGGTCAATGGTTAGCCAGATTCATGAAGCCAACGGAAACACGCCTTTGGCAATGGAAGATAATGCCAATTTGCTGGAAGTCAATGATCTAAAAATGCATTTCCCCATCACCGAAGGTTTTTTCGCACAGGTGAAGGGTTATGTAAAAGCCGTAGACGGGGTGAATTTTAACATCCGCGCAGGCGAAACCCTGGG
The DNA here is from genome assembly GCA_019912985.1 of Anaerolineae bacterium. GTDB lineage: Bacteria > Chloroflexota > Anaerolineae > Aggregatilineales > Phototrophicaceae > JAIOHN01. The sequence continues at coordinate 3,869 of JAIOHN010000689.1, forward strand.
GTTGGTGGGGGAGAGCGGCTGCGGAAAATCAACCATTGGCCGCTGCATCGTGCGCGCCTATGAACCGACTGCTGGTCAAATGCGCTATCATCGGGCGGATGGTACGGTGACGGATCTCGCGAAACTTGAGGGGAGAGATTTGCTGCAATATCGTAAGGATATTCGCATGATCTTTCAAGACCCGTATTCCTCCCTGAACCCGCGCATGACCGTGTTTGAAAATGTCAGTGAGGCTCTGCGCGTCAACAAAATGGCGTCCCAATCGGAAATGCAGGACCGTGTTGCCTATTTACTCCGGCGTGTTGGATTGCGACCGGAATATATGCGACGTTATCCTCATGCTTTTAGTGGTGGTGAACGCCAGCGTATTGTGATCGCGCGTGCGTTGGTGACCAATCCACGGTTGATTGTCGCTGATGAAGCTGTATCGGCCCTCGATGTTTCGGTGCGGGCGCAAATCCTCAACCTGATGGAAGAATTGCAGGAAGATTTTAATCTCACCTATCTGTTTATTGCCCACGACCTGAGCATTATCCGCCATATTTGTGATCGGGTGGTGGTAATGTATGTCGGTAAAGTGGCGGAAACGGCTGAAGGGCTGGACCTCTATGTCAAGCCGAAGCATCCATACACCGAAGCCTTGATGTCGGCAGTACCGATTTCCAACCCGCGTTTGCGCAATCGTGGGAGACGCATTCGTCTGGAGGGGGAAGTTGCGGACCCATCCAACCCGCCAAGTGGTTGCTACTTCCACCCCCGCTGCCGCTACGCCACTGAGAAGTGTAAGGAAGAAGATCCACCGCTTATCCAGGCAGGCGATAACCACTATTCGGCCTGCCATTATGCAAATGAACTTAACCTGGAGGGGGCGATAAGCGCGGCAGACGCGGCTCACTAATGGTTTACTGTTAGTGGCCGCGCTTGCCATGCGCTTGTAGCTTTATTGCTTGTTATTCAGTTTGAAATCGAGATAACCGCTCACCCAGACAAGGGGCGCATTCCAGTTAATCGCAACTTCATTGCTGGAATACGCCTCTATTCTATCCACATAGCGTTTGGCAACACCGGAACTGAGATCAGCGTAACGCTGTGTCGTTTCCTCTGCCGGGCTTGATAGCGGCCCGCCGACGACTGCGCCAGGTGGGGGCGGTGGGAATCCTCGATTTGGCTGGTTACCCCAGAAACGATGGTGCGGATGTTGGGCATAATTTGTTCCGTAACCTGTTACATAACTGAAGGCAAGCGGATTGACACCTAGAAGGTAATCCATACCAGCGCTTACACCGCTCAGATATGCCGGGTTATCGGTGATATCGTAGGCCACACCCATCACCAGCGCATTGTTCAGCGCCCCTGAATTGGACCCCCACACAAAACCATCGAGTGACAACGGAATACGATAAGCACCGCTTTCGATCAGTGACAGTGCATCATCCGCTGCGCTAATTAAGCGTTCGCGTACCGCGTCCAGCTCATTTGTGGGCATGTTATTAGATACGCTGAAGAGGGAAATCAAACCAAGTGGTGCGACTCCACCCCAGTAAAACGTCAGCGGCCCACTGCCTTTCCAGGCTGTGCTGTAGCGATCCATTGCGCTGTGATATTCTTCTTCAGCCGTTGTGATGTACAATTCTGCGGCAGCCCAGAAAAACTCATCCACAATGTAGCCATCCCCATAATCACCGCCACCACCACCGGGTACACTTCCCGCTAGCAGATTGGGGAACTTTTGCGCTGCGGCCCAGGCAGTCTCGGCAGCATTCAGACAGCGCTCTGCAAACGCCGGATCAAGCTCCTGCCACACGCGCGCACATTGGGCTGCTGTCGCTGCCAGATTGAGCGTCGCTGCGGTGGTTGGTTGATAGACATAACGTCCGGTGTTGGGGCTGCTGTGATCGTTGTCGTTGTTATACTCAGTGGGTGGCATGACAGGAACGCCAGACCAGTTGCGGTCATGCAATTTGTGAAAAGCCAGTCCTGCTTGCGGATCATCCTCGGGCAACTGCATCCTGAGGAGAAACTCCATTTCCCAACGTGCTTCGTCCAGAATATCAGGCAAGCCGTTGCCGCTTTCGGGAATATTCAGACTACCATCTGCAAAGACCTCTGGATAACGCTCGTAGAAATTCTGTAAGGTCCAGAGAGCGATACCCCCATTGACCACGTACTTACCGTAGTCACCTGCATCGTACCAGCCGCCACTGCCATCCAGCGTATAGTCACAACCATCCCACTGTGATCTGTCGGGAGCGACCCCCTGAAAGCAGGTGATTTCTGCGTCAGTGAGGTGACCAGCCGGACGCGACCATTCACCAGCGTAGGTTTCTTCGAGAGGGATTCCGCTGCGGTTGAGGTAGAAGTAGCGCAGAGCATCGATCTTGAGTTGGTTGTACACATCCTCACCAATGGTAAATGGCGTGCTTTGTACGCTGCTGGTGACTAGACGATATGTGCCGTGCTGAGTGAAATCCGAAAAATCTGCTATACGGACCGTATCGCCTGAAGCCTCATCAAATCGGCTGTCGGACAGCGCTCCCTCAGCCACCGTGACCTCAGTGGCGGTGTCAACGAGTTCCCAACGAAGGTCATTATCTGAGGCCGCTGTGACCACTGCCTGCTTGACGCCCTGTGGGAAGTAACCGACCTGATTGACACTGATTGTCGGTATTATCTCGCTTTCTGGCGCATCCTGCGCTTGCAGGCTTGCGACACACACAAGCATCAAAACGATGAGACCTAGCTTTTTCACAATATTGCTCCCATTTTTATGGATGTTTATAACATGATCGACACGTCATCTCGACGTGATTCCGGTGTTATGGTTAGTTCGACAATCTCCCCGTTTTTCAAACTGCCCTGGATGATCGTTTGCTTTGGCGCATGCAACTTGAAATCGACATCCCAATCCTTTGGCCAGGCTGGGAATAGATAAATTTTGTCGCCGTTACTTTGCAGAAGCATTGTCTGGAATGTTTTGAGTAGGATGCCACCATGATCCTGGTCGGGTATCCAGTCGTAGTTTGGTCCCCAGAATACCGGGAAACGAGAGTTATTCATGCTGTTGTTGGGCGGACCAAGCCGCTCACTCATCGCGTCAAATGTGCGTTCGAGTATGCCTGCACGGGCCTGTTCGGCTAGGCCGAGGTAAGCCATAAACACATCATCCTGCCGCCAACCGAAATGACCAGGGTCATCACGATGCTCCAGCGCGGTGAGGCCAAGCTCAACATCAGGGCGATCAAAAGCGATTAACCGGAAGGGAAAGACCGCATAAAGTTCTGGGTTTTCGACATTACGCTTGTCTGCGTACTCATCCGCTGCGGCGAGCGCACGCTTGCCATTAATCTCACGGGTTGGCAAATCGGGTGTCTTGGCCTGAAGGGCTTTCCAAAAATCACGATCCTCTGGGGAAGTCAGATGTTCAGGCAAGTTCAACAACCGTTCGATTGCAGCGTGGATACCAGCGATCTCCGGCATCGGGTTTGTACACTGCCACCAGGTTTCGAGTGCCTGGGATGGATGCATAACCATTTTGCCACTATCATCGGTTTCGTAGTGCTGATCGAAAAATGTCAGGACTTCGTTGGCGGTTGGCAGTAGCGTTTTACGCAAGAATGTTTCATCGAGTGTGTGGTCGTAGTAGTCGAACATCATGTAGACCAGTTCAGGGCCAGAAACCCATTCCCACTTGTGATAACCGCTTTCCTGGAGCTTGTCTTCACGTTCTTCAAACGGGGTCCAACCGTAGGTCTCGGTGAACATATCCCCCCAGAAATAGATACACTCCGGGATAAATATACCGTCATGTCCGAGGTAATGGCGGGTGCGGTAGCGGAACAACGGCATCAGGTCGCGCCCGTACATCTTGAATAACGGCTGCTGCAGGTCGAAGTCGCCGGATGTACTCATACTGATATAGGGCAGGCGGGTATTCTGCCACCAGTAGCCAGGCCCCCAGCGGCGGTAATCTGCATCACCGGGCTGACCGGGATAGGGAACAGTGAACAGGGAGCCATTAAACTTGATGGGGTACGCGCCACGCCCGGAGCATGCGTTGATATAACGCTGCAACGCGTAAGCCTGACTGACTGCGAATGGCTCATCAGCTTTTTGAGCTGTAGCCTCAATCCAGCTTCGATCCCAAAACTCATGCCACCACTGCTTGTGTGCAGTATATCGATCAGCCAGCGTCATCTGTTCAATGCTGTCACTCAGCTTGTTAATCTCAGTCGTCCATGCTTCAGGTGTCGTTGGATGCTGAGTGAGAATCGTGACATTGAAATGATGTTGTTTCGCTTGGGAGGACTCCAGGTGTTGATCGTCCAGACGGTTGGGATTATTAGTTGTAATTACTGCGCCAAAGGTACGATGTAGCAGTGGATCCGTTCGTTCAAAATCATCCAGGCCCTGTATTTTGCTGGTGAGCACTGGGCCAACGGATTTCTTGTTGTGGTGATACCAGCCGATTCGATCCGTCTGTCCGGTAAGAATGGTGTCTGGTTCGACAATCGTTGGCTCGTGCTGCCCATTCGGTTTGGAACGGTCAGTCATGATGTCGCTGACTTCGAGTGATGGCAGTGTCATTGGTTCGATTCGCCAGAGTTCAATCGCAGCCGTGACTCTAGTTGGCTCTGGACTTTCGTATTCGACGGTGATGACTGGGTGGTTGGCGTCAACCCACAACCGGATTTCGACCGACCCCATCTTGACGACCATCGTCCCATCAACGAGTTCCAGACTCTGAATAAAAGGTGTATTTTCCTTAAAAGCGTTTGGCGTGAGGGTAAAGCGGATTTTGCCCACCTTCAGCAGGCGGCTGTTATCGTCCCATGCGTCGGTTTTGCCGATATAGAATAGCAAATCGCCGTTTTGTTCAACCCAGGCATTGACTGTGATGTCACCATTACCCAGCGGCACTGAACCGCTGGCGTCCTTGCTGGGACTGGTCCATGTGACGTTGTATGCTTGAGGATTAGACATGATGATGTCCTTCATAGAGGTTAAAGCTGCTTACATAGTAAAGCGCCCACCCCTTAAAAAGTAGACGCTTTACAGAGAATACGCTTTGTTAAGCGCTAGCGATGTTTATTTATAGTACCACTGGAAGGCCCATTCCCAGTAGGTTGGCGCAACGAAGTTCTTGTCGAAACCATACTCGACGTTGCCCAGACCCTTATTGAGAATCAGCGGGTTCTTTCCGTTTTCCACTGTGCCGATGATGGTCAGGTTGTTCACCAGCAGGTTCCAGCCTTCGCTGTCCAGTGCAGCACGTTCTTCAGCCGAAACTTCCAGGCGTTGATCCTGAATTTCGCGGATACGTTTCACCCAATCCGGGGGCTCAATACCATCTTCACCATTGGTGTTGATCCATGTATTCCAGGTTGGAACGTTGACAGATTGTCCGATGAAGGAGCCGTCACCGAAGTCAGGGCCATTTGCCCACCAGATACCGGCAGCGACTTCATTCGCGCCCTGGAGATTCCAGAACTGTGAACCATCGACCTGACGAGTATTCACCTGAATACCAACGGCCTGCCAGTAATCAGTCGCCAGAACTGCGCCCTGATTAGCAGCTGGGGTGACTTCGTAGTAGGTGATGGGGAGGGTAAACTCTGAGCCATCCGGTGCTTCGCGGAAGCCGTCACCATTTACGTCCACATAACCCAGGCCTTCGAGCAATGCCATGGCCCCTTCGGGATCATACTCTGCTGCGAAGCTGGAGAGTGATTCGTCATAAAGTGGTGTGTCCATTGGCGGTGCGAACTGCGCTGGTGTACCCAGGCCACGATAAACCACTTCGTTGATCTGATTGCGGTCCAACGCGATAGAAAGCGCTCTGCGGAAGTCAATCTCGGATAGCGCTGCGGACAGCTTTTCATCCGCCACTTCAGGGTTGAACCAGTAAATCAGGGTGTGGTGCTGCCAGGCGCGTACCGGAAGTGCATTGTAGTTGCCTGCTTCTTCGTTTTGCTTGAAGAGTGGGAAGTCATCAATCTTAATGAACTGACCCTGAACATCCACTTTACCAGCAATGATGTCGAGGTTCATCAGCTCACTGTCGTTGATGAACTGACGCTGAAGCTGGTCAATGTAAGGCAGCTGATTGCCCGCAGTATCGACCACGAAGTAGTAGGGGTTACGGGTAAGGATTTCAGTGCCATCCGGGCGAATCTCGGACATCACCCACGGATAGAGAACTGGCAGTGTCAGGTTAAATGTGTGGTCCACATACGGCCCTGAGTCACCAAAATCACCTGCCCATGCAGAGCGATAGAAGTTTGCCCATTCGGACTCTTCCGTAAAGCCATTTTCTTCCATCACAGGGAGAATTTCCGAAATGTCCGTATAGGCTGTGTGATATTGTTTGTAGAAGTGCGCAGGCGTCAGGAAGCGTGAAATGCTGCCCCAGGAGAGGTCGCGCAGATTGTCTTCAACGAACGCGCCATAAGGGGCTGCGAACGTAAGCTTGAAAGTGTAATCATCGATCACGTCGAGCTGCATTGGCTCGCCGCCCCAGATATAGGGCCGTGATGTCAGACCAGGATTGAGCTCTTCGCTAAAGATCTCGTCTTCCAGGCGGAAGCGGACATCTTCTGTGGTCAGCTCGACACCATCCGACCATTTCAACCCTTTGCGGAGGTGAATGGTGAACTCGGTCGCATCATCATTTTGCTCCCAACCTTCGAACACGAAGGGGCGAGCAGGGTCTGGTGAGCCAGGGCCGGAGTTGTAATAGGTCGTTACAGAAGCATCACGCAGAGCCGTCTGGGTGTTGAGGATGTGACGGAAATAGTGGTCATAATCGACAGTAAACTCATCCCAACGCAGGGTGCCGCCGTACTGACCAACTTCATTCCAGGGAACGATCACGATCGGATTTTCTGGAAGGCGTTCTTCAACTGGAGGCAGCTCACCAGCCGCAACTTTTTCAGCCAGTGAAGGCGCTTCGTGGAATTCGGTGATCTCGGTCCCAGTGGCGGCCACGTATTCATCCAGATTATGGATGGTGGCTGGGCCTACCGAATCCTGAGCAACAGCAGGCATAAATGTAAGCAATGCGAGGGCTGCGATGAGCAGCAGCCATGAAAATTTAAATCTCATCTTTGGTCCCTTCTTATATCTCATTACTAAACAAAGTAATAACTTATATTTCTGGCTCTCATATCTGTGTAAAGTTTCACCTCCTTTCGTCATGGAGTCTCAGACGATCAGGTCTGCGCTTCCACTTCGTCGTATAAATGGCATGCAACATAATGATCGTCGCCAACTTTTATGAATTCTGGCCGTACTTCCCGACAAACATCCATACAATGACTGCACCGTGGATGGAATGCGCAACCCGAAGGCGGGTTCGCCGGATTTCCAATCTCACCGGGCGCAGATTCCAAACCGGATGGTTGGTCGGGGTCGGGTTTCGGGATGGCCGCCATAAGTGCCTGGGTGTATGGGTGTTGGGGGTTCTCAAAGACAGCATCTCTGGTTCCCAGCTCAACAAGACGTCCCAGATACATGATGCCGATACGATGGCACATGTGCTTGACGACCGAGAGGTTATGCGAAATGAACAGGTAGGTAAGCCCAAATTCCTCTTGTAGATCTACCATCAGGTTCAAGATCTGCGCCTGGATCGAGACATCCAGCGCTGAAGTAGGTTCATCTGCGACAAGAAAACTGGGATTCACGATCAATGCGCGGGCAATCGAAATGCGCTGGCGCTGGCCGCCGGAAAACGCATGGGGATACCGTCTCATATAGCGATTGTCAAGACCGACAACCTGCATCATGTGTGCGACACGGTCATCTATTTCATCAGCCGCGCACAGCTTATTGATAATAAGTGGCTCTGAGATAATATCGCGCACAGTCATTCGTGCGTTGAGCGATGTATAAGGATCCTGGAAAATCATCTGCGCTTCACGGCGGTATGGCTTCAACTCCTTGCGGTTAAGCTCTGTAATATCGACCATACCCTGATCGCGAAAATTAAACTCCACGGATCCATCTGTGGGTTGGTAGCTGCGCAGGACAGTGAGGCCAAGTGTCGTTTTACCGCAGCCAGTTTCTCCAACCAGGCCAAGCGTTTCACCGCGATAGACCTGAAAGCTGACATCATCAACCGCACGTACATGCCCAACCGTACGCTTGAAAAAGCCCTTTTCGATGGGGAAGTACTTCTTCAAATGCTCGACCTGCATTAGAACGCCGTCTTTGTTATTGGAACTGGTGCCATTTGATGTCATCAGGCTTCTCCTTTTTGCGGGACAGTTTCATCGTACTTGTAGCACCGCGCAAAATGGGTTTCGTTTATTTGCAGCAGTTCCGGGTTTGCCGTGGTACAGTGCTGCCAATGCTCTGTGCAGCGGTTGTAAAATACGCATTGATCGGGCAAATTGATTGGCTCCGGCACAAAACCATCAATGGTTTGCAGTCGTGTTCGGGCACCATTTTCACCTTCGATATGAACATCCGGCACAGCTGCCATTAAGCGGCGAGTGTATGGATGTTTCGGGTTATGGAAAATGTCATGAACCGGGGCTTCCTCGACAATATTCCCCAGGTACATCACGATGACGCGTTCGGCAATTTGCGCGATCACACCAAGATCGTGCGTAATGAAAATGACCGCCATATCATGTTTTTCTTGCAGGCTTTTGAGCAGCCGCAGAATTTGTGCCTGGACGGACACATCCAGAGCGGTCGTGGGCTCATCGCAGATCAACACTTTCGGATTGGTGGCGATTGCCATCGCAATCATAGCGCGCTGGCGCATACCCCCTGAAAGCTGAAACGGGTACTCATCTACTCGCTGCTGTGGGTTGGAGATGCCGACGTGGTCAAGGAGGTCAATACTCATCTCACGAGCTTCTTTTTTGGAGACCTGCCTGTGCAGCAAGATGGCTTCCATAATCTGGTGACCAACCGTATGCACCATCGAAAAGGCGTTCATTGGTTCTTGAAAAACCATTGTGATCGCATCACCACGAATACGGTGGATTTCCCGGCTGTCCGATCCTAGCGCGAGCAGATTGGTCGCTCGACCATTCTCGAAATAAAGAACCTCACCATAGGCTTTCCCAGGTGAGCGAACCATATTCAGAATTGATCGTGCAGTAATACTTTTTCCACAGCCGGATTCGCCAACGAGGCCTAGCAGTTCACCTTGATGTACGTCAAAACTTACGCCATCGACGGCTTTTAACACCCCATGGGGGAGATGAAAATAGGTTCTAAGATCACGAACCGATAAAACGACATTACGTTCCACGTCTAAAACTCCTTGTACGGGTCTGCTGCATCACGCAAGCCATCCCCCACGAAGTTGAAGGCCAGAATGACGATAACCACAAAGAAAGCCGGTGTAAGCAGCCAGGGGTTGAGCGCAATACTGCGAACATTCTGCGCATCACTTAAGAGAACGCCCCAACTGATGGTTGGAGGACGTAGGCCCAGGCCAAGAAAACTCAAACTTGTTTCACCCAGGATCATGCCGGGAATCGCCATCGTGATACTGACGATCAGGTAACTGGTGAAGCTGGGCAGCAGGTGGCGGTAGATGATTCGCCTCTGGCTGGCACCCGCTAATTCCGCTGCTCGGACGAATGTCTCTGTGCGGGTGCTGATGATCTTGCCGCGCACTACGCGTGCCAGACCTGTCCAGCCTGCCAGCGAGAGTACAATCGTGATGGCAAAATAAGTCTGTTCAGTCGTCCAGTTGCGCGGTAGGGCTGCTGAAAGACCCATCCACAAGGGAAGGGTGGGGATTGAAATTAAGAATTCAATCAACCGCTGAATGATCGTATCGACCGTGCCCCCGTAGTAACCCGATATACCTCCCAAGGTGCAGCCGATAAGAAATGAGATTGCTACACCGACCAGGCCGATGGAAAGTGAAATTTGTGCGCCGTGTAGAATGCGCGAGAAAAGATCCTGCCCAATACCATCTGTTCCAAATAGGAAGACACGCGCTGGATCTGATACAGTGAACAGGTGAATATCTGACGAAATAAAGCCAAAGAGTTTATACGGCTGACCGTGAGAAAAGAACTGAAGATAGTGTTTTTCAGAGGTGTCAGTGACATAAATACGCTCAAGTGTGTTAGGGTCGAAATCCTTCTTCAGTGCGTAGACAAATGGACGTAGGCCGAAATTGCCTTCTTCATCGACAAAGCGGACAGCTGTAGGCGGTGTATAAAGGTTGTCATTGAACTTGTACACCGGATCATACGGCGAGAAGAAAGGCGCAAAAATCGCCAGGATATACATCACCAGTAAAATTGCGCCGCCGATTTGCGCGAGTTTATGACGCCGGAACTTATACCAGATCAGGGTCCACTGTGAAGCTGTGTAAAACCGATTTTCCTGCTCGGCGGTCGCTGGAGATTTTCGGAACCGCCGGGTCACCATGTCAGTGACGTTACTAACCTTTATCATTCGAGCTTCACCTTTTCTAGTCGTACCGGATACGTGGATCGGCTAAAGCCAGGATCATATCGGACAGAAACGTTCCGACCAGTGTAAGCAGTGACAGGATGAAAATAATCCCACCCGCCAAAAACATATCTTGAGCGAGCAGGGCGCTAATTAACAACGGTCCCACCGTCGGCAGATTAAGCACGATCGCGACGATCGTTGAACCGGATACAATGGCCGGCAGGAGCCAGCCAATAGTCGAAAGCAAGGGGTTGATTGCAATGCGTACCGGATACTTCCAGATTGCGCGCCAGTAAGGCACACCTTTCATTCGTGCGGTATCCACATAGTCTTTACTCAGTTCATCCAACAGGGTAGCACGCATCGTGCGGATGAGGACTGCCGTTCCAGCCATCCCAGTAATGACAATGGGAACGATCAAATGTTTAGATAGATCCCATATTTTGGCTAGACTCCAGGGGGCAGTCTCAAATTCGGGCGAGAATAATCCACCCGGCGAAATGCCGAAATTCACCAGCAAAATATACATAAGCACCAGCGCCAGCAGGAAGTCTGGTACTGCTACGCCGATAAAACCAAAGAATGAGAAAAAGTAATCACCCAGGGAATACTGCCGTGTAGCAGAGAAAATGCCGATAGGTATCGCCACCGCATAAGTGAAAACAAGCGTTGCCACCGACAACAGAATAGTAAATGGTAAACGGTCCGTAATAAGTTCGGATACCGGCTTATTCCAGAGCATCGCGATGCCGAAATCCTGCCGGGCAAGGATGTCAGTAATCCAGGTCACGTAGCGTTCCATAAAGGGTTTGTCGTACCCATACCGTTCTTTGAGCTGATCAATAAGCCCCTCATCCACTCGTGTACCGCTAACTTCCAATGACCGCACTGTCATCTCAGCGAAGTCACCGGGCGGCAGCTCAATAATCAGGAAGGAGACAAATGAAAGTAACATCATTGAAATAAGCATGTAGACAAAACGGCGACTTATATAACTAAGCATGATGAGATGTCCTTACTACCGGCATGTGTGTCAGACTGATCACAGCGTCGTATCACGACACGATTTGCACCATGCAAAGTGTGATCATTAGAGGTAGAGGCATGCTGTGTGCATGCTGGGTTATTGACTTGTTGTGTATGTGGAACGTGAAAACAACGTGAGCGAGGTGTCTCGATGACTTGCTGGTAAAGTGAAGTTGAAATAACTGTTTTTCGACAGGTTGATAAATTTACAATAATCATTAGTTTTTGATAACCTGAAGTTTACAATTTGCGGCTTATTTTAAGATGCCGCTTTTAAATTTTTACTTTTATTGAGCCTAAAATTAGTTCAGTGAATTTAGCTTACTGCTCTAATTATATATCCTATGGGAATTTATATTGCTTAACTTGAGTTATAAATTATAAATGTTAACGTTACCAAATATATCTTGGCTCTAGTCAATTGTCAAAAGACTAGCTCACAAATATTTTGCTAGGTTTAGCTACATTTTGGGGTTGTTTATGGACCAGCCAATTTAAAAGTGAGCACGTTTTCATTACCCATGTTTCAGACAGTACAGTAATAGACGAAGCGAAAGCTCTTTGGCGAGATGAGATGGCGCTGAGAGGTACTTTATGCTGCTTGGAGGATTGTCGGTTAAACAGTAAGATTGTGCTGATGACGAATACAAAGGAGCATCATCAATGCCTGAAAATGGACACGTACTTGCATCGAAAGCTGGTACATTTTACCTCGGTGGAGATGTTGGGGTTAACCGCCTGGGTTTCGGCGCGATGCGTATTACGGGCGAAGGTATCTGGGGACCACCTGACAACCCCAGTCAAGCAAAAGCTGTCTTGCGCCGCACTCTTGAGCTGGGGGTGAACTTCATTGACACAGCTGATGCATATGGGCCGGAAGTAAGCGAGGACCTGATTGCAGAAGCCCTGTATCCTTACCCGGCGGATTTGATCATCGCTACGAAAGGTGGGCTTACCCGCAGCGGCCCTGGCCAGTGGCATCCAAAGGGCGATCCAGAATACCTTCAAACGGCCTTAGAAGGCAGTTTGAAGCGCTTGAAACAAGACTGTATTGATCTGTATCAATACCATCGACCTGACCCCGAGGTGCCATTTGAGGAATCGGTGGGGGCGATTGCGCGTATGCGCGAGCAGGGAAAAATCCGCTTTGTGGGTTTGAGCAATGTCACGACCGAACAATTAAAGACTGCGCAGGGGATTGTGCCGATTGTCTCCGTTCAGAATCGTTACAATCTGTTTGACCGCGCCTCGGAAGACGTGCTCGAGATGTGCGAGCGCGAACACATCGCCTTTATTCCCTGGTTCCCTGTAGGCGCAGGGTCACTCGAAAACGACACATTACAGCAGATCACCGCGAAGTATGACGCGACACCCTATCAAATCGCTCTGGCCTGGTTGCTCAAGCGCTCGCCTGTGATGCTGCCAATCCCAGGGACATCATCTGTAGACCATCTGGAAGAAAACGTGGCTGCTGCCGCGATTGAATTATCCGACGAGGATTTCAATGCGCTCGATAAGCAGTAGCCGTGTCAGCCCGCGTAATTGACGTGCGTGGGACGGATTTTGTAAAGTAGCCGTTCAGATATTTCGCGTGGGGGAGCCTCAATGCCGTAGCGCTTAGGCTTCCCTGTATAGAGAAGCGAAAGTTCATTCATGGAGTCACCACCACCCTCAGCCGTGATTTCTTCAACCGTACCCCGAACCTCGATATATCGAAACGGGTTTTGCGGGTCGAAAGCCATTACCGACACCTGAGGGCGTTCTATCATATTCTTGTGCTTCTGGCGGTCAGCAGTGGCATTAACGATGATATAAGTACCGTCATAGCTGCACCAGACAGGCGTGACCTGGGGATTACCGTTGGGCATGAGGGTCGCTAACGCGACAATGACGGGACCTTCCAGCAGGTCACGATGCGAGTCAGGGATGGTGGCTGCCAAAACTATCTCTCCTTTATGTGGCTGAACAGGCGAATTGTAATCTGGAACGGAAGAGCCTACAACAAAGCCCCGGCGAATAACCGGGGCTTTGATCTATTCTGCAAACGTGATTTTGAATGTGTAGGCGTGGTCACAAGGTCGCTCAGCGGGCATCTGGATGCGCAGGCCGATGCCGTCCTGTTCCCAGGTTAGTGGGCTGGAATTGCCGAGCAGCTCAACATTGATGATCTCACGACTGATGTGCGGGGAGTCCGTTGCCAGTGAGGTAATTAATGCTGCCTCACCCGGCCATGCCAGGGCAGTGGCGTAGAGTGTGTTGCCATTCGTGGTAAAGCGAAAATCTTTACCAGTGAATGATTGGCGCTTGGTATCCGCAAACGGGCCTTCAACTACTTCAGTTGGTCCCTCACCAAACACTTCCCAGGGACGAGTGTTGTAGATTGCCTCACCGTTAACTGCCAACCAGCGTCCGATCTCGCGCAGCATAGCTTGTTCGGGTTCAGGAATAGTGCCGTCCGGCCTGGGGCCAATGTTGAGCAACAGTGCGCCGTTTTTACTCACGATATCAACCAGATCACCAATTACATCGCTGACGTTTTTGTACTCTTGACCAGTCGTGTAACCCCAGGAATTTTTCGCCAGTGCGGTATCGGTTTGCCAGAAGAGCGGGCGGGTAGCACTCAGTTGACCGCGCTCCACATCCAGCACTGCCGCACCTTCTGGAAAGGCTTCCAGTTTATAGTTAATAGCGACTCCATGATCCCACTCAATCGCACGATTGTAGTAGTAAGCCGCAAAGCGCTGGAGATAAGTTTCAAAAATGAGCTGCTCAATCCACCAATCGAACCAGATCAGCTTGGGTTGATACTTATCGACCAGTTCACAGGTGCGGGCCAGCCAGTCTTCAAGGAATTTGGCGTCAGGGCGTGGCTGCCAATCTTTGCTGGCCCATGCTTCGGTGTTATTATGATCGCGAGAAGCAGGCTGCGCCGGCCCGTAAAAATCCTCATAGCGTGGGTCCTGCACATCGGACTCAAATTCGCGCCCACCATCCATAAACCACCAATGCTCAGCCCGATGGCTGGACACGCCAAATATGAGCCCCTGTCGATCGGACGCGGCAGCAAGTTCTCCCACGATGTCACGTTTGGGTCCCATTTTTGCGGCGGTCCACCTGGAAAATGAGCAGTCGTACATCGCGAAGCCGTCATGATGTTCAGCCACCGGAACAACGAACTTTGCACCCGCCGCTTTGAACAGGTCTACCCATTCGTCGGCGTCAAATTTCTCGGCAGTAAACTGCGGTATAAAGTCCTTATAACCGAACTGGGTATGTGGACCGTAAGTCTTTACATGATGTTCAAATTCAGGCGTTCCCTGACGGTACATATTGCGCGGGTACCACTCATTTTTGAATGCGGGTACGGAATATGCACCCCAATGGATGAAAATACCGAACTTGGCATCCTTATACCAGGTGGGGACAGTGTAGTTTTTGAGGGATTCCCAGGTTGGCTCAAAACTCGATGGGCCAGACATAATATTCTCCTATTGAAAGTATCTTGCCATGGTAACGTTACCATATTCAATCAAAAAATAAGCGCCCAGATAGGACTTGAAGTGATGTTACTGCGTTGATGAACAGGTGTCAAGCGCGCTACAGCATTACTGTGGAATAAGGATTGGTGGCGGGCCACTGGACGTGCGCACGATGGTTTCTGTGGGCAAAATAACCTAACGGTAATCTCTGGCTTCTCTGTTGTTGAGCCGTGTAAGCAACAGTTTTGCTGCCTGTTGTCCCATCTCATAACTCGGTTGGGTGGTGGTAGTCAGGAATGGATTGACTAAGAGGCTGGGTGGCAGATCGTCAAATGTTACTAATGAGATTTCATGTGGAATGTTTATCCTGGCTTTTCGAAGATATTGCAGTGCGCCGATGGCAATAAAGTTGTTGGCGGCGAAAATAGCAGTTGGGCGTGGTGAGAGTTGAAACGTACGCCGGGTTAGCTCATAGCCACTTTGCTGCGTGTAATCTCCAAAGAGTACAAGCTCCTCGTTTAACCCCAGATTACATTCACGCATCGCTTTTTTGTAACCTAAGAAGCGATCTTCCGCAGTCGAAACACCAAGTGGACCACCAAGATATGCGATGCGTTTATGACCGAGTTCGAGCAAATGCATTATTAAGCGGAAGGCTCCAAGTTCGGAATCACAGCGAACGACATCCACTTGGATCGAGGGCACACGGCGATCAATGACGACGACCTCTGCACCGTGCTTTCGTATCAGGTTAATAGAATCGCTTGTACTGCGAGCTGGCACCAGCAGGAAACCATCAACCTGGCGCTGGAGCAGTGCGGTAAGGTATTCCGTCTGCTTGGTTTCCGACTCGTCTGTATTACATAGAAATACGTGAAATCCGGCATTACTGGCCGCATCTTCTACACCACGCGCCAGGACTGTAAAGAACGGATTAGTAATATCTGTAATAACCAGGCCAATCGTTTTTGTTTTTTTAAGTCGCAACCCACGCGCCAGTGAGTTTGGCACATAACCCAGTTCAGTAATTGCTGCTTCGACCTTTCGAGTGTTTTTTCGCTGCAATACCCAGAGTTATTAATCACGCGCGAGACGGTGATCGGGGCTACCCCTGCGCGTTTTGCCACATCCTCGATGGTCGCCATGACTACCAACCTTTAACACAGCAGATGACTGTGTCCCTACCTAAAGTATAAGTTTCTATTAAAACGAGTATACCATGCGAGTGGTCATTATGAATGTGTTTTGGCAACCGAGTACTGGTTCCACCTGGGAACGATCCCCGGATGGTGGAGAATTTTATTTCCAGAGGGTTCGTAATCGTCAGTAAGCCGATTAAATAGTGCAGAAAGCTGCTTCTGGAAGCACTCCATATCCAGGATGATGCCCTGCTCCTGTAAATAGGAATCGTGATCGACAAGCTCATCCCATGGCGTGTTATATGTTGGATTAGTTTGCATGGTATGAAATACGTTGTTGATGGCAGCTAACAGCACCAGCTGTGGGATTTCACTTTGAGCTGGTTCTGTAAAAGTTTCGCGATAGGGGAAGCCCTCAACAGCTGCCTGGACAAGCAACCGCATCAAATCGAAGCCGTATGAGGTCAGCCGCCAATACCAGAATTCACCATCATACTGGACTGGCGGGGCAGTGTGCTCTACATGCAGGTGGACATTTTTCAATACAGCCGTTACAAAGTTCGGAATAGACTCTGTACTTTCCGGTTGTAAATCATGATCGTTGCTGTTTGTCTGGGTGAGGACGTTTACCATGGCCTTCCTCCACACTGCAACTCCTGCGACCACCACACATGATTTTACTTTATCACAAATTTGAGTTGTTCGGTTATTACTGCTTGTAAGCCAAGTATTGTGTAGTTTGTCATATTGGAGCTGCGCCGATTCACCAAAATTGGACTTGTCATGTATGACGGGGTTTGTTTGCCGCCCATTTTATGCTGCTATATAATCGCCAGCGACTTCCTATCCTGTGATGTTGAATAGTATTAACTTAGCAATTGATACATTCTTGCCTGAATCCAACTTGAGGAGAGCCTCATGTCCATCTTATCTGATGAGCAAATCGAACAACTAAAGCAGATTGATACGCCGACCCTCTGTAATGCGATTGAGTCTTTCAATGTTCGTGGAAGAGTAGATGGTTTTCTCGGCATGGATATCGCCTGTCTGTCACCAGAGTTAGGCACAATGGTCGGCTATGCAGTGACTGTCAAAGTGGATTCGACCACACCGGATATAAAACGTGATGATGAGGTGTGGCGCGAATGGGTGTTGGCGATGGATCGCTCGCCGAAGCCAGTGGTGCTGGTCTTTGAGGATGTGGGACCACAGCCCAAGAAATCAGCTCACATCGGCGAGATGATGGCGACATTGGCCCAACGCCTAGGGGCAGTGGGCCTGGTAACCAATGGTGGCGTTCGCGATATGCTGGAAGTGCGGGCATTAGGTTTTCATTATTTTGCGCCAGGAATCGTGGCCTCGCATGGCAATCCGCGACTGTTGGAAGTCAATGTGCCAGTGACCATTGATGGTGTGCAGATAACGCCGGGCGATTTGTTGCATGGTGATCTCAACGGTGTAACGACGATTCCACTGTCGATCGCTGCTGAAGTAGCAGAAGCGGCTGCGAAAGTACGCGCGTCGGAGGCTGAAATGCTGGAATACATGCGGGGGCCGGACTTCACCGTCGAAGGCTTCTTCGAACGGCGTTTCCGTCATTAACACTCGTGCCTATCGCAAGCCGAGGAGGTGATTACATGACTGAGAACC
>JAIOHN010000690.1 GCA_019912985.1 Anaerolineae bacterium
TCCTTGATCGCCGTCGTCAGATCCTCCAGCACGATATAGGTGAACTGCCGGACGTGCGCCAGGTCGCCGCGCTGAATCAGCAGGGTCGCGGTGGCACGTTCCAATGGAATGCCGCCCTCCGACGGTGTGGGCAGCGTCAGCGTGATGATGGTCGGCGGTGGAGCCTGTTTGGTACTTTGCTTCTTGTCGGACATAGTGCTTTTATCCTTTCACTTTAGACATACACGCCGCCGTAAGTGGCAGCGTCGATACCCAGAACAGAACAAAGATCGGTCAGCCGCAGCGTGCCATGTCGTCCATGACAGCGCCCGCAGCCGATGGCAGGATTGAAGTAAAAATGTGAGCCAGGACTGTCACGCGCATGACCGCAGGGACACAGTGCCGCCAGCCAGTCACTTCGCCGCTGCCCTCGCGCCGCGTAGTCGCGGTACAACACCGTGGTGATGGCGTGAGTCAACTGCACGTTGAGGTTTTTGCTGTTCGGTGGATGGGCTACTCGTGCAGCAGTCCGCCGTTCCTGTAGATGGGGAATTGGCGGAACGAATGGCTGGAAGTCAGACAGGCGGTAGTGATGGTCTGAGCTTTCGACCAGATGACACAGCGCCCCGCCGCGTTCGGGCTTGTGATTCACTGTTCCCGGTAGTCGGAGCGACTGCGCCGGGGATAAGCCATCTCCACCAAAAGTGCGGGCAAGTCCCTGTAAGACCTGCCGTGCCATATGGAGATCGCTGGTTGGCTCATCCAGCAGCCAGTAAGCGTGGTAGCCGCCGCCAGAATGGACAATGACCGAAGGGGGCAATCGAGCGCCGCGCAGCTTGATGAGCGTAGCATCCGTCGGGTCGTCAATGTCGGTGTAGAAGGCAGGCAGCGCGACCACTTCCGCCGCGCCGCCGCGTTTCCAGCGAGACAGCCCCGACTTTCGCAGTCCCACCGCGAAATACGCGCCCCAGCCCATGCGGTTCGTGTCCCACATCCGTTGCAGCGTATCCAACAGAGCAGCACGATCATCCAGCGTGATATGACGGGAAGGAGTGGGCTGTTGACCATTAGGATGTATGACGGTGAAGGTCAGACAGTCCAATGAGCGCAGCGAGGCACAACGTTGGAAGAGGACATCCAGAAATGTCAGCGTATCAGGGTGCATGGGCGCACCCCTCAGAACAACGCCAGTTGCAGCGGCGCGGTTTCATCCAGTCGTTCAGGCTGCTGACGTTTGGGCTGAGGTACATCACCCGGTACCGCCAGCAGATCGAGTCGGCGAGTTTTGGCAGCAGCGGGTTTTCTCGGCTTTGGGCTGACCTTAACTGGGTGCAGATCAACGACGTTGGCGGAGCTGCTGTTCGATATCTGCTTTGCCAGTCGCATGATCTGTGTAGCAACTTCCGTCTCACAGCCGGGGAAGACGACGCGGTTGTCACGCAACCAGTCCCTCAGATGTGCCGAACTTGCTTGCAGCAGCGGGAGCAATTCTGTCCGCAGCATGGACAGCTTCTGGTCGTCGGTGATGATATGCACACTGTCGAGATAGTCGGAAACTATTTGCGCGAACGGCTGTGGTTCATATTCGGAGGTGGTGACTGCTGCCGCTTGCCGTTCAGGATACTCGGTCCCGATTTCAGCCACCACACCGCCCAGGCGAATGGCTTCCTGGATGAGGGGATCATTTTCCAACACGGGTTGAAGTTCGGTCTGCATCACCGACGCAGCGTACTCAATCGTCAGCGGTTCATCGGTCGGCTCGGTCAGTTCGACGTTCCAGTAGGCGGCATCCTCACCGTCAAGCTCGCCCTGCGCTTCGGATTTCCTGAACAGTTCGGAGGGGTCAAGCAGCGCCTCATCACGCCCGATGGCTGCGAGTAAAGCCTCCTCGAACCCACCCTCGCCTTCAGTCAACGCATCCAGTCCGGTCAGCCCGATGTCCCCCGTCAACAGCTTGGCAGCACGCTGCTTGCGGCTCATGAGCTGCACCGCCGTCTGTTCCATCGTGCCCTCGCAAAACAGGTAATACGTTTTGCAGTGATTGTGGGTCTGATTGAGCCGGTAAGACCGTCCGGCTGCCTGCATCATCGTGCCGAGATTAAATACAATCTCGTAGAAGATAAGCGTCGGCGCAAACACCAGATCAAGCCCGGTCTTGACCAGTTCGGGATTGGAGATGACCACATTCGTGCCTTTCGCCACTTCTGCCTCGATCACCGCCTCGCGCCGCTCCGCATCAACGGTGTTCTTGAGGATGAAGGTTCGGGCGAGTGGAACGTGCTGGCGGATCAGGCTCTCGACGCGCGGTTGGATGTCGCGCGTGGCGGTCTGGCGGATGTAGATGACGCAGGGACGGTTCTGTTCCAGTTCGGCACGTACCAGGTCAATCAGCGCCTGCTCTTTGGCATACACGCGGTCTTCGCCGTAAGACGGGATGCTGGTGACGACGTGCGGCAGCTTCTCCCCGGTGATCGGGTGCTTGAGGTTGTGGATGACTTCATGCGGACGATGCGCCGCATTCACCCAGCCCATCGCCCATTGCAAGTACGCGCCGCGAAACGTCGTATCGCCCTCCCAGCGCCGTGCGATCAGGTAATCCTTCAACTGCTGCCGGGTGCGGTCATACTGCTCATAGGTGTCGGCATCCATCTCGACGGGCAGCGCGATTTCCTCGTACTGCGGCAATGCTTTACCAAGGTCGCCCAATGAAAAGAAGATGGCATGATCCAGCACTTCCGCCACCAGCAGCGGCGAGATGCCGGGGGCTTCCTCATAGGGTTTCTCGTAGGTCGAAGTGCCGGTGAACGCACCCGTTTCCTTGTCATACGACGGGCGTTCTTCGATAACCTGCTCGCGCACCCCCATATCCGCGACCCAGCGCGATTCGGCGCGACCACGCTGCTTGCTGTCATCCGCTGCGATGCTCTGAAAGCCGCGTTCGCCGCGTGTCTTACGACTCAGACGCGGTGCGCCGCCCCAGTTGTAACGCTGGCGGGTGCGGGGATTGAGCGCGTATTCCAGGTTGAAGATGGATGAGGATCTGCCGTTGAACGGTGTCCCGGTCATCGCCAGCACTTTCCTTGACAGCCCCGCGATGCGGTTGAAGGCTTCGCCGTTGCCGGTATCGCCGTGCGCGCACTCATGAACCTCATCCCAGATGAGTAGATAGACGCGATCCGGGTAGACCCGCTTGAGATACTCGTCGATGCGATAGCGGGGATTCTTCGTCGGGTACTTCTGTCCCGGCTTCGGCTGCGAACCCCTGTCGCGGGTCTCCTGCCACAGCGGAGTCTGGCAGACCGAACACAGCCGCTGGCCGCCTTTGAGCCAGCTTTCCGAAGCAGGTGCCTCCACGCCCTTCTTTTCCTGCATGACTGCGGTTCCGCAGGTCGGACATTTCGGTATGCGCTGTTTGACCAATCGCTGCTGTGGTTCGTAGCCTTCCGGCACAGGCTGCCCGTGCCGCCACAGCGCGACCCATTCGTCGCGCCAGACCACGCCGACTTCGCGCCCTGCACCGAGTTTGGTCATGTCGCGTTTGATCAGCCCAATTTTGGCGATGCCCGGACCCAGCCGCGACGACTTCTCCATAAAGCCTTTCACATCTTCAGAGCGCTCCAACTCAACTGAATTCAAAGGCATTTGATTTAGGGGATGTGGCACGGGCATTTTCCCGCGTCAATCCCGCTGATTTTGTGGGTTCTTCAGCCGCATCTACCGATGAGGAGTAGATGGGCTGTTTTTGTTTATGGAGGCAAATCGAATGAACAGGCGCAAGAACCGGAGTACCGCAGTGCAGTCAGAGATGGTGTCGGGCGGCATTCTCACAGTGGGGTTAGACATCGGTTACGGTGTCACCAAAGTTGTGACGGATCAGACCGCAATTGCTTTTCCGTCGGTTGCGGGTCATGCCCGTGAAATCAAGTTCCAGCAGGAGGCACTGGCAGCGAAATATCCCGGCGACCAGCTAACCGATGAAGATGGCTCGACCTGGTTTGTGGGGGATCTGGCACTGGCACAGCTTCCGCCCGGCGAACTGCTACGTTTGCGCGGACGGACTGCTAACGAAAAGACGATGGGCAACACCTTCCGTCTGCGGCTGGCGAAAGCCGCCATCGGCAAACTAGCACAGGGGGTGTCGGGGGGAGATGTCATCCATCTGAGACTTTGTTCGGGACTCCCGGTTGACCACATGCGGGATGCAGACGAACTCAAGCAAGCGCTTACGGGGCAGCACCTCATCAAAACCGATTCCACCGAAGTCATCGCCAATGTGACCGAAGTGATGGTCATGCCACAGCCGTATGGTTCGGCGTATGCCATGATGCTCACCGAGCAGGGCGAGATTAACGTCTATCACACCTACATGCGAACCGGGGTTGTAGATGTCGGCACCTACACTGTGGACATCATTTTGGATGACGACGGGGACTTCGTGGATGCCGAAAGTGGCAGCGTGGAGAGTGGAGTCTATACCGCACAGGAACGCATCGCCACCATGCTGGAACGCGATTACCGCGAGAAGATGCCGCACCGGATTGTCGAGCAGGTTCTCCGTACCGGGATTTTCACCGCCAGCGGCAAGCCCGTGGATTACAGGCATGAGGTTGAGGAAGCCCTCGCTCCCCTCCGCAGCGCGACCCTGAATCTACTATCGGAGAAGTGGCAGCGCGGCACAACCGTCGATGTGATTTACCTCTCCGGTGGTGGTGCAGAACTGGTGTATGAGCAGGTGGTGGAAGCCTACCCGCAAACGAAGCTGGTGCCCGACGCGCAGATGGCGAACGCCAGAGGTTATCTGTACTACGCCAACTTCGCCAGACGCAAAGGTTAGTTCAAAACGGGGGTTTTACCGGGTATACCGACTGAGCATACCGCGTAAAACCCTATCGAAGGAGGCAGTATGCCAAAAAAGAAAAAGAGCAAGCGGGCATTCAAACTGATTGCCTTCAAAGCCTACTACGACACCGATCAGGACATTCTGGACTGGTGGGAATCTATCGAAGAAGGCGAACGCAGTGATGCTTTGCGCGACCTGATCCGGGAGCAGTTGGGTATCCGACGGAAGTCCAAAGCACCCATTATTGATCTGCCGGAGCTGCTGGAAGTACGCCGCGACACCTTATGGATACGGGATGCACTCAACGATATGCCCGCCTATCTGGAGCGAGTCATTCAGCATCTGGCAGCCAACGGTGTCGTTCATGCGATGGCTGTAGGACAGCATCCACCCAGAGCATCGCCACCAGTGATAATGGACGAACCTGCGCTGACGAATGACGATGCTGAACGTCGGACAAAGCGCATGAGGAAAGCCACATGGTGAGCTTGTCCGCATGTTCGACGCTATGGACTGCTGGCGCAGCCCATCCCTGTTGGGATATCCCAACAGGGTACGGTCTGAGGGGGGAACGTTCGCGTTCAATGGGCTATATGCCCCCCTCAGACCTAAGCCAGCTAAATCGCTGGCTGCTCAAGCGCCGCAGGGCTTCGGTGCAGCGCCTCACGGCGACTGCACCCCTACGGCGGTGTTGCACACCCGCCGTATTGCTCGTCTCGGTTGACCGAGACGAGCGACCACACCCCGACGAGCTTTCGCGGTGCGTGGTGCCGCTGCTCATACGAGCAGCTATCAGCCTGTCATACGACGGCTGACGAAAGACAAAACGAAGCGAAGGAGCGCAACGTGTATCACCGTGATGTAATCGCAAAAATCGCCCGACAACTGCCACACCGCACACAGCGTGATGTGGCGGAAGTGATCGAGGTACTCACCGAAGTCTGGTCAAAGGAACTTGTGAAAGGTGAGGAAATTATCGTGCCGGATATTGGACGGTTGAGCATTGAGGTGCAGGACATGAAGGCAGGTGGCGCACTGGACAAGTATGGGCGACTGCGCCGGGTGTACGGGCGTTTTCGTCCTACAGAAAGTTTGAAGGAGCGACTTCAGGAGGTGGAACTTGAGTAAACGCAAGCATCATGATGGCTACAGCGAACGGTTGAGCGTCGGCTTTACACCGGAACAAATGCGGCGGGTCGAGGAGATTCTGCGCGTCCGCGCCCGGCAGGGTGAGATGCAGCACAAGACCGATCTGATCCGCGATGCCCTGAACCTTTATCTATCGCATCAGGATGACATTCCCGGCACGCGAGCAGCCATCACCCGCAAGCTGGAAGGGCGATTGGATGCCGTTGAAGAACAGCTTCAGCGGCAAAACGAATTGCTGGAGAAGATGATCGCATTCTTCAGGCGCAAAAAGGAGGCATAGGACATGGATCGCAAGCAAATGTGTGTCTCGAATGTGAAGTACAAGAAGCCCACCGTGAATGAGAGTAAGCGCATGGGCAACCTGCTCAAGTACCTGACCTACAGGGAGTCACGGGATGAGAAGGCACGGCAGGCAGGTGGGCGAGAACGCTGGCTGGATCAAGGTATGGGTGGCTCAATCACTGAAATCGCCGACCGCTGTGAGGCGTATCAAAGCGAGCATGTGCTGATGTTTAGCCTCGTCATCAACCCAAACGTTGACTTGATTCGCATGGTTCCGCCTGATGAACGCGAAGCCTTTGTGAAGCAACTCACCGAGCGCACAATGAACGACTTCTTCGATGCCAGAGGGATTGACACAGGCGTAGCGTGGTCAGCCGTCTTACATCACCGCCAGACGGATGGGAATGAAGCGCCGGGACAGCACAATCCACACACCCACATTGTGCTGCCAGGAACGTACTATGACGCGGACGAAGGCAGACGTAAGCCGCTGTACTTCTCACGGAATAAAAGTGTCGATCATATCGAGCTGCTGCATGAGGTCACGCAGGATAACATGGTCGCGCTGCTGGATCGCTATGCCGGACACGATTGGGAACAGCGTTACGACGCACTCACCGCCGTCCGTGAACAGCAGGAGCAGGTCGTCACTATAGAGGAAGCACACGGGCATGAGCCAGAGATCGGTGCGGTGTGGGCAGGTGTACGCCGCACCGATGAGGATACCAGCGCGGTGGGCTTCTATGGTTTCTTTAAGAACCGCGAAGGTGAGCCGGCTTTGCAATTTCGACCAGTGATGCCCGATCTCGACCATGAGGAAGCCGAACGGCTGGCGCTTCAGCTTAAGGAGCAGCTTCGTGAACGGCGCGACGGTCCAGAAATTGAAACGAGCGCCGCTGTATATCCGACGCTCGATCTATAACTTTACCCATAACGCACACAGGAGCCGGAAGCGCACCTCGTCGCCAAACGGAAAGCGCCTCAAGCCCCTGTGTACATCTAAAGGAATGAACACAGTATGACACAGAAAACGACAAGTCACAACGAACGAAACGTTGCACGGGATGACTTTTTTGGGGTGTTGTATGCGAATGTGCCAGATAAGCTCTGGTTGGAACTGCGCTGTATTCACCCTGAAACTGGTGAAGTCAGGGCATTTTGGTCGCAGGCTGACAACCAGAAACAGCGCGAAACCATCTTCAAGCAGGCGGACAAACTCAACGGCGAGGGCTATGGCGTATACTTTGCGCCCTGTTTACGGCAGGAGAAGAAAGGTAGCGCAGCATCAGCGGCGCTCGTGCCTGCCCTGTGGGTGGATGTTGATTGCGACGGCGACCAGCCTAAGCGCGAGAAGGAACTGTCAAAGCTGCGTGAGTTTGATCCTTCACCGTCCAT
This sequence comes from Anaerolineae bacterium, assembly GCA_019912985.1. Taxonomy (GTDB): domain Bacteria; phylum Chloroflexota; class Anaerolineae; order Aggregatilineales; family Phototrophicaceae; genus JAIOHN01. Next base: position 7,646 of record JAIOHN010000690.1, read on the forward strand.
CATCGTTGACAGCGGTGGCGGTTGGCATGGCTACTGGTTGCTGGATGAGCCTTTCCAGTTGGACACAGACGAGGACAAGCAGCGCATCGCCCATATGCTGCATGGGCTGTTTCGCGTGCTGGACGGTGACGAAGCCTATGTCAAATCGGTGGCATCGGTCATGCGGCTGCCGGACAGCATCAACACCAAACCTGACCGCAACGGCGCGACGGTGAGTATTTTGGAATTGAACCCAAACCGACGTTATATGCTGGAGTCGTTTGCCTGGCTGGAGAGCCAGTCACAGCAAACGAGTTTTGATGGGTTGAAAGTAGTGACATTGAATGGGAACGGACACCGCCCGCTGCCGCCACGCACTGAAAGCTATCTGGCATCCGGCGCTGCGGACGGCAGTCGCAACACGGAACTGTTCGCGGCAGCCTGTCAACTGCGCGATGCGGGTTACAGTCAATCCGACACGGAACACCAACTTGTCCCGCGCCACCTCGCCAGCGGCAGTACCGAACGCGAGGCGCTGGCGACGATTAAGAGTGCCTACAATCGTCCAGCGCGTGACCCTATTACTGCGCCAAAGGAACATGCCCGACAGGTGATAGGTCAGCTTGTGGAGCGCTTTGAGGTTGAGCAGAAGACAGAGCGCCCGACAACGCAGCAGATTGTCGAAGCAGTGGAAGCCTGTATCCATCTCAATCCGGTGGAATGGGCGGAAGAACGCCAGCGCCTTAAAGCCGTGTGTGGCGACGGCTTGAAAATTGGCGATATTGATCGCTTATATAAGGAAAAGAAGCGTGCCAGCTTCCAGCAGCGTGAGCAGGAATACCTTGACACCGAGAGTTACCTGTTGCGCGATGGCAAAATCATCTATCGAAAGGAAAGCTATCGCGGCACGCTGGAAAAGACGGTGATGGACTGGACAGCCACCGCGCTCTACCAGACCTGCCAGGTAGATGATGACGGCAAGGAGGCTCACACCACCGCACTGGAACTGCGGCGCGGTGACTTCGTAAAGAAGCTCGATGTGCCAGGGGATGTCTTTGTGGATGATGTGGCACTGCGCCGCTTCATCGGCACGAACGCCGGGTCACAATATGTTGTGCGAGCGGGTATGTCGAAGCATCTGGTTCCAGCGATTGTGCAGCTATCGGGGGAATTTCCGACCCACCGTCACTACAATTTCATGGGCTGGATGCAGCTTGACGGGCGGTGGGTGTATGTGTCGCCGCAGGACTGCATCACCGCGAAGGGTAAACTGAGCGAACCGCCGTCGGTTGAACTCGACCACCGTCTACGCGATTACGGCTTGCAGGCGAAAGGGTGGAAAGAAAGTCTTACGGCGTTCGATGCAGTGACGAAGGTGCTGCCACCGCAGTTAGCATCCTGCCTGATTGCGTTTGCGCTGCTGCCTGTGCTTCAGCGTTTCTTCCCGACAACCGCCACCCGTCCCGCCGTGCATCTGGTCGGTACATCTGGCAGCGGTAAGTCCGAGATTGCGTCACTGCTGAACAGCTTCTACGGTCAGTTTAGCCGCGATACGCCACCCGCACAGTGGGGGGATACGATCAACACGGTTGAAACACTCGGCTATCCTTTAGCCGATACCATCTTTTGGGTGGACGATTACAAGTCAATCTATGCCGATGAAAAGACGTTCACGCGCTTTCTACAGTCGTATTCCAGAGGAATGGGACGCGGACGGCTGACCCGTGAGGCGAAAGTCCGGCACGAAAAACCCTGTCGTGGGCTGATCCTCTCCACAGGTGAAACCACGATTGAGGGGGAGATGTCGGTCATTGCGCGAATGTTGGTGCTGGAAATTCCACCGTGGGAAAAACGCGACCCGGACGGACAGGCGCTCATTTACGCTGAGGGACTACGCGACCATCTGCCCGGATTCACCGCTCACTTCGCGTCATGGGTAGCCAAACAGCTTGAAAACGGCGACCTGAAGGAAGACATCGCCAACCGCTTCAGTAACAACGTGAAGGGCTACAAG
>JAIOHN010000691.1 GCA_019912985.1 Anaerolineae bacterium
CCTCGGATGCCGCTTCAGCACCAGCAGCACCCCAATCACCACCAGCGTCAGGATCAGCTTCTGGATCTGGCCCTCAAGCATCGTGCTCGTAAAGTCCGTCCCCCTGAACCAGTCGCGCCACACGGCGCTATCCGCCAGCCATCCGATCCCCCAGCCTGCGACCAGCAGCGCCGCAAGGATAAGCAAATAACCGCGCAGGGGTTGAAGCGCTTTCCAGACGAATGTGCTGGCAATCAGCAGCCCGACAATGCCGAGCTTGCCCCACAACAGCCAGTCGGTTGCTGCGCCGCTTTCCTGCAAAATGATGTCTGGCAGGATAGAGGCCACCAGCATCACCCCCCAGGCAGCCGCAATCACCCACAGCGAGGAGGTCCCTTGCGAATCTGGTCGCTCGCGGCTGGGCGAATCAATCTTGATGTCCATGAGTCATTCCTTGATTCCAGGCGTCACCCGTCACGATAACAGCCCGTGCATCAGGAGGGGAGTAATAAAGGTCCTTTCCTCACTATGAGGAAATGCCTTCAATGACCCATCACTCGTTGCTTATCGCTGTTGACTCATCGCTGATCAAACGGCGGCAGCAACACTCTGCGTTCCCGCCATAGAGGGACCTATCTGCCGCCGCGTTAAAACTCGATCTCCGCGATCTGGTCGAGATCAAAATCGAAGCCCGCGCCTGCATCATCCTCCGCTTCTATAAACGGCTCAGCCTCGCGGAAATCCCCGGCGCGTGTCCCGCGATTACACAGCGAACGGTACGTGCAGAAGTTGCAGAATTTCTCGTCCTGCACCAGGTCAAACACCGTTCGCGTGTCGATCTCCTGCACCAGCCTGGATAGCATCAGGCCATCCGCGTGAAACTGGTCAGCGGAGTATGGGAAACGCTCCGGTTGTTCCGGCGTCTCCGCGAACCAGTAAACCATCTCGATCTGCTCTGGCGCGATTAGCTGGTCCCCGTTGAGATGCGCCCCGGCCAGCGCCAGCACGTAGCGATAGACCACGGTTTGCAACCGTGCCGCCAGCCGGTCGCGTTTTGGACGGTGAAGCGAGGTTTTCCAATCCATGATGACCGCGCGCTCGCCCGGTGTCACCGCGATCAGGTCGTAACGGGCGATCAGGCGATAATCGCCCAGTGGCACCGTCAGCGTGATTTCAGGATGCCGCTGCGCCGGTAGGCCATCCAGCCCGCAGCGCTGGTAAGCCGCCCACCAGCGATCCAGCGGTGCTTCCTGCGCCAGTGGGTCAAGCGCTGCCGCCGGGATGCCTGCCAGATGGCGGTGAACCAGCCCGTGAAAGCGCGCGCCCTGTGCCATGTGCTGCTCAAATTCAATCAGCGGTTCGCTTTCTGGCGCGGGCCAGGCCAGCCGTTCGAGGTAGCGGAGTTCAAACCGTCGTGCGCAGTCGGCGTAATCTTGCAGGCTGCTCTGGCTGAACTGGAAGTGCGATGGTACAGGCATCATGGCTCCTTAGGTGAAAAGCAATGAGTCGAAAGCAATGCGCAATGAGTGAAAAGATAACGTGAGCCAAGCGGCTTCTTGAAATAAGATAAGCGTAGCAGCAGTATACAGGAAGGCAGCGAAAATCGCTTATGCAAGTAGAAAAATTTGAGGACCTCATCGCCTGGCAAAAATCGCGTGTGCTGACAAAAGCCATTTATCAAACGACTCAACAGCCATCTTTTAAAGGAGATTACGCCCTGTGCAGCCAGTTGCAACGTGCGGCTGTGTCGGTCATGTCGAACATCGCGGAGGGCTTTGAGCGCAACAGTGCGGCAGATTTTCATCGCTTTCTGGTGATGGCGAAAGCTTCCTGCGCCGAAGTACGTTCGCAGCTTTATGTTGCATTGGATATTGGCTACCTCAGTCAGCAGGAGTTTGAGACTTTGATGCAGCAGGCCGCCGAAGTCGGTCGTATCATCGGTGGGTTGAAAAGCTCGGTTGAGAAACGCAAGTAAGTATGGCGTGTATATCACCCGAATTTACTGCCTTTACTCATTGCTCACTACTCATTGCTCATTGCTTTTTTTGTCGTTGATCCCACAGACTTTGCAGCGCCACAAACGGCAGCGCGGGCTGCAAATCACCCTGGCGACCGGTGTTCCAGGTGATAATCAACTCGCGCCGGGCGCGCGTGACACCCACATACAACAGCCGTAACCGTTCGGAGGTGTAATCGAGGCGGGCGTCACGGGTGGCAAGACCTTCAGCATAGTCCGTGTCCTGATACAGCCCGGCCAACTGCGCCAGCCCTTCCGCTTCCAGATTCAGGCCATCACGCACATACCACTTTTCCGAGATGTACTGGTCATAAGGCTGCGCCGAGGGAAAATCATAATTGTTGACCGAGAGCAGGTAGACGCGATCCCATTCCAGCCCCTTCGCGGCGTGGATGGTCGCCACTGTGACCTTGCCCTTATGCTTGTCCGGGTCGAAGCCGCTGTCATCTTCGCTCAGACCCAGGAATTTACGCTCGTTGCGGGCGACCACCGCCAGCTCGTCGGTGAACTGCGGCAGCCGCCAGTCAGGATGGGTGTCTGCGCTGCGCCGCAAAAACACGGCAATGCTGTGTGCCAGCGCCAGATCCACCGAGTTGCGGAATAAATCACCGGCCAGCGTCAGGATCAACTGGTCAATCGGCAGCGTCACCGCCCGCTGCCAGCGCCGGATCAGATGCCGGAACGCATCCATCAATTCGTGCAGGTCGGGGTCATTCACGCCGTCCAGCCAATCGTTTCCGGCATCCGGCCACAGGTAATCCTCCACCCGCTTACAGCCGCGCAGCAGCTTGGTCACATTCTCGTTGCGCTGCGCTGCCAGTGGATCGTCACGGTCCTCGCGCCGCCACACACGGAAAGCGGTCGCCAGCAGGTTGGGCGAGCCAGGGCCAGCCAGATAATTCAGGATATTGCCCAGCGCACCGGCAGCTTCACGCGTGGTCGTCGTGCTGCGCAGCAGTTCGACATATTCCACGGGCGGTTCGCGCAGTGCCTTGAGCGCGTCCACGATCTCAAAGCCGCGCCGGTTGCGTGGGACCAGCACCGCCGCTGTTTTATCGGGGTTCTGCGGCAGCCAGCGTTGCAGCGAACGCACCACCATACTGATCTCCTCCTGCGGCGAAAGCGCCTCTTTGTAGAGGAAAATCTGGTCAGGTTGGTCAGGTGGATTGGGCTGTGGGTCGCCCGGCGGACTGGGTTGGATGTATGGGGTTTGCAGCGGTGCGCGCCGCCGCACCAGTTCCATCGGGTGCTGCTTGATCGTCCAGTCGATAAGTGCGTTCGCCAGCGCGATAATGCTCAGTGTCGAGCGCCCGCTGTTGGGCAGTTCACGCGCGGTCACGCCCATTTCATCAAGGAAATTGCGCAGATATTCCGGCTTGGCGGTGGTAAAGGTCTCGTAAATCGACTGATTCGGGTCGCCCACGCGCACCCAATTGCCCTTGCTGCCGACCAATGTCCTCAGGATACGCTCTTGCAGCAGGCTGCTGTCCTGCGCTTCGTCTTCCAGGACAAACGGCCAGCGGTGCCGCAGTCGTTTAAGGTAATCCGCATCCTGTTGCAGCGCCTTCAGCGCCAGCCGGATGAGGTCCTGAAAATCGACCGCGCCGCGATAGGACAGGCCGCGCTGGTAATTGACGTAAATCTCGTGGCACATCTCCACCAGTGGCAGTGGGTCATCACGTTCGTCCAGCAGGGTGCGGATGTCATCTGGCTCGAGTTCCCAGTCCTTGGCCTGACGGATGAAAGCATTCGCCAGTGACAGCACTTGATCGGGCCAGTTATCGCGCTTGATGTATTCGCGGCGGTTGTCGTCCAGCTCCGCGTTGAGGTAATCCTCCGCTGCGTCGGGGTGACTGCGCACCCAGCTTGTGACCGCATCCTGCATGATCTCGCTGGCTTCGCGTTCATCGACAATCGTGAAATCGTCCGAGAGCCCCACCAGCCCCGGCCTCTCGCGCACGATGTCGTTCGATAGGCCGTGCAGCGTCCGCACGCGATAGCCAAATCCCGGCAGCAGCCCGCGTTCTCTGACGAACTCGCCGACCTGCCGGCTGAAGTTATCGACCGCTGAGTTGACCAGCGTGACGACCAGCACTTCCTGGTCATCGTCCAGCAGGCGGCTGGCGACCAGTTTGGCCGTCAATGCAGACAGGGTGCGCGTTTTTCCGCTGCCCGGCACCGCCGCCACACCCATCTTGCCGCCCGTATAATCCAGAACTTCCTGCTGTTTAGGACGCGGTTTGAACATAGCCTAGACCATCTTTCCACATAGAGAGAGGAAAGTATAGCACATTAGTTCGATTTATGATGCCCCTTACATGCCAATCCGCCAGCAAATTTCCCTGTACTCTGCGCGGGTTCAGCGCAGGGTAACGGTGCCATCCGGCGCGATGTGCTCCACACCGGATTTTGACTCATAGAACACGACTTGCAGGGTCGTCTCAGCGCTTTCCCCTGGCTGTAAGGTGCGATGCGTGCCGGTTTTTTCCATCACGTTGACCAGTCCCCCACCGGGGATACTGCTGGCCGGTTCAATTGCCATCACATAAGAATTTTTGTAGAACGGGAAGCCGGATGAACCGTTCAGTTCCTGCCAGAACCAGGCATACGGAAACATCTCTTTGGGCCATGCCATCCCCACCCCCACGCCCATTTCGGTGTTGGTGATCGCATACCAGGCGGACTCAAAATCCGTCAGGTAGGTCATGACATCACAGTTGGATTCCGGGCCAGGCACGCGCGACAGATCATAATCGCCCGCCAGCGGCCAGTCATAGGTGGTGTCCAGCGTCAATGGATTGTTGAAGCCCACATACGAATCATCGGTGCGGAAGTGGCGCGCGCCGGTATCAATGCGACAGGCCGCACTGAGAAAGGGCGCGCCGAATGCCGGGTGATGGCTCCACATATAATCCATGGGTTCCCCGGCGTGATTGGTCACCTTGCCCTGAATGCTCAGGCGATCGCCTTCCAGCCGCATCCAGCGCTCGATGGTGAAGGGGCTGCGGCGCAAACGGGCATGAAGCCGCACCGAGGCGGTATCCGGCCCGGAGTTGAGAATCTCGTACTCCCAGGGGATGACCGACGCCTCGCCATGAAAGCTGAGCTGTACGCCTTTGTAATGACAGGAGGTGCCACCGTTGGGGAACAATTCCTGCCAGCCGCCCGCGTAATGCTCCAGCCAGACGGCCTCCGAGTTGAAGTCCGTGGAAGGGCCAACCCCCGGTTCTTTCAGCCCCCAGGGGCTTTTCCACATCACGTCGAGTGAGTGCGGTTTGTAGATCAGTTCGTAAATATCCGCGCCTTTATCCAGCAGGACCGTGGTGGTCAGGCGTTCATTTTCCAGTTGCAGGGCGCGGATGGTGCGCCCCAGTGTGATCTCCGTAACCGGCATTATTCCCCCCCGCTGGCAGGCAGCTCAAACAGCTCAATCACAACCCCGCTGGGGTCTTTCATATACAGCGCCCACCCGCCTGTGTTGGGGCCTTCATCAAGGTAAACCGGCGGCGAGATGAAGTCGATGTCCGGCTTGCCCTGGAGTTGTTCGTACAACGCGCGCAGGTCATCGACGATGTAGGCGATATGGCTGCTGCCCGGATTGTTGGGGGTGAGGTCCTGCGCGACGCCGCGCGGGTGCTTGTATTCAAACAGTTCGAGATAGTGACTGGTGCCGGGAATGCGCAGCAGGACCGCATATACCACGGCATCGGGAAAACCGATAATCTCGCGGAAGTAGTTATTCGTGACTTCGGGCCGTTCGTTGACCACTTCAAAGCCCAGGGTGTCGCGATAGAAGGCCAGCGAGCGCTGCATGTCTTTGACGGTAAAGCAGGTGTGATGTGCGCCTACAATGCCCATGATCCATTTCTCCTGAAGATAGGTCAGTATACGTCAGGGTTGCGCCTGACAAAACTCAATAAGTTGCTGCTGCGCCCACTTCATCAACTGCGGAAAGCAGGCGCAAAGCTGTTACAATGCCGGGTACTGCACCGGCAGCCCGGCGACATCTATCTGCGCGGTGGCGATATTCCAGCCACACAGGCTGGCGATCAGCAGGGTTTTCATGTCGCTGCCGCCAAAAGCGATGTTGGTCGGTGCGATCAGGATCAACTGTTCCCAGTCATCATACAGCACCTGCAATTCGCCGCCTGTCGTATAGCGATAGATGATGTTGGGATTATAAAGCGAAATATATAGATTGCCCTCTACATCGAAGGCCACACCATCCGGCACATTGCGCGGCAGTTCCACCACCACCGAGCGTTTGCCAGCGGAACCATCGGCGTTGATCGGGATTTTCGAGATCAGCGGTGGAGTCGATTCGACCACGTAGAGCGATTTGCCATCCGGCCCCAGGCACATGCCGTTGGTGAAACCTGTAGCCTGTTGATCCCAGACTTCGCTCTCGCCGCCGGGTTTGACACGCCAGATGAAGCCATCGCCTTTGCCCCATTCGCCGCTGTCGGAGACGTAGAGATTGCCCGCCGCATCGAACACCGGGTAATTCGGCACGCGCATCGCCTGCTGGCTGCTGCCGCTGCTATAAGTCGAAGTGGCACCATCCGGCGTAACTTTCACAACCGCCCGCAGAGCCTGATCGCAGGCATAGACATTGCCCGCCGCATCATGCGCCATGCCCAGCACGAAGCCGCCGGTATGACCGTACTCCTCGAAATCGCTGCCGTCGAGATTAAAGCGATAGACCTGCCCGGCCTCACCCCCGGCATACACCTTGCCATCTGGCCCCCAGGCCACAGCTTCGGGATGGTCGAGCATGTGGTCGATCACGCTCAAACTTAAAATATTTTCACTCATACTTAAAAAGCCTCTTCAAATGGATAAAAGAGATGGTAAGCGGTCCAGCCGCCATCCACCCGCAGGACTTCGCCCGTCATGAATGATGCTTCGTCGTCGTTGGCGAGGAACAAAACCGATTCGACCACTTCATTCATTTCACCGGGGCGGCCCATCGGCGTGCGGCTGTTAATTTTTTGCGGCGACATCAGCCCAGAATCGAACGACTCCTGCACGAGATCGGTCATAATCACACCGGGCGCGACTGCGTTGACCCTCACCCCGTGCTCGGCCCATTCCGACGCCAGCACTTTGGTGAGCATAATCAGCCCGGCTTTGGCGGAGCAGTAGGGTCCGCGCGCCTTCTGGGCGAACAGCCCGTTCACTGAAGCGATGTTGATGACATTGCCGCTGCCCTGTTCAATCATCACCCGCCCAACCTGCTGCGCGCAGTAGAATGGGCCGGAAAGCATGACCGCGATGTCTTGATCCCATTGTTCCGGCGTCAGATCGACCGCCAGCGCTTTATGGGCAATCCCGGCATTGTTGATCCAGATGTCGATGCGTTCAAACTGCTCGACAATCGCTGCGACCGTCTGCTGCACCGCCCTGGTATCGGTGACATCCAGCGCGATAAAAGTCGCGCCGAGCTTTTCGGCAGCGGCAGCACCGGTTTCTTCATTCACTTCCAGAATGACGACTTTTGCACCTTCTTTGGCGAAGGCTTCTGCCAGCGCAAAGCCGATGCCGCGCCCTGCGCCAGTCACACAAACAACTTTATCTTCAAACCTCATGTAGCTTACTCCTCAAGCGGCAGATTGCCCCAGGCGGTCCAGCCGCCATCGACGGTTACAGTGGTTGCGGTGATGTAGCTGGCACGGTCGCTGACTAAAAACTGGACGACGCTGGCGATTTCTTCGATCTCACCCACGCGGCCCATCGGCGTGCGTTTGTTGTAGCGTTCCAGCGTGGCCCGCCCTTCCTCGACCATCTGCTGCAACATGGCGGTGCGCGTCACACCGGGCGCGACCGATACCACGCGCACCCCACGCCGCGCCCATTCGCAGCCGACATTTTCCGTCAGGCTGATGACAGCAGCTTTGGCGCTGTTGTAAGCAGTGCGCAGTGGCCACGCGCCCAACCCGCCGATGGAGCTGATGTTCAGAATGACGCCCTTGCCCTGCTCGAGCATGACGTTGCCCACCGCGCGCGTACACAGAAATACGCCGGTATACATCACATCCACCTGCAGATCCCATTGCTCGACTGGGAAAGTCTCGGTTGGGCCAAGTTCGGCCAGCCCGGCGTTGTTGACCAGGATGTCGATCCGCCCGTGACGCGCCAGAACGGCATCGACCATAGCCTGCACGCTTTCCGGCTTGCGGACATCCGTTTCGTGAAACCAGGCTTGATAGCCCTCATCGGTCAGTTGTTTGACTGCTTCTGCCCCGGTTTCGGGGTTAAACTCGGCAATCAGCACGTTCGCGCCAGCACGGCACAGCCGCCGGGCAATGCCAAAGCCAATCCCGCGTCCGCCGCCGGTTACAATCGTGATGCGCCCATCCAATTCGCCCATCATTCCTCCTTGAAAGTGCGATGCGCTGGCACGTTATTTGATCGCGCCAGCCGTCAGGCCCCGGATAAAATAACGTTGAAAAATAATATACAGTATCAGCATTGGCAGACTTGCCATCAGCATCCCGGCCATCGTCAGCGGCACCTGATTGTTATAGCGCCCCTGGAACACACTCAACCCGGCCATCAAGGTGCGGCTCTCATCGCTCTGCAAAAAGATGAGCGCGATCAGCAGGTCATTCCA
>JAIOHN010000692.1 GCA_019912985.1 Anaerolineae bacterium
GCCGAAGATCGTCCACATCATATTGGTCTGGATGAAACCCGACAACCGGTTAACGATGCTCGTATGGCCGGGGATGAAAGGGCGGAGGAGCGCATCGCCCACGCTGGTCGTCATCATCGGTTGAAGCAGCATGAAGATGTGCTTCTGGCCGAGTTCACGGGCGATGGCGTCAAACATGCCGACAGTGAGCAGACTGCTGACGATCACGTCTGCACCACGGCAGTAATTAATCATCTCTTTGCTGGCGGGTACGGCAAAATCGTTCATCAGGCGGCGCATCGAACGCACTTCGTTCATGGGGTTGTTGCTGCTGTCCTCGACCCACGATTGAGCGGTGCTGGTTCCCATCAGCTCCTGAATGTCCACACCGATGTCGCTAAAACCGATGCCCGCGTCTTCGATCCAATCGCGGAAGTTGGAACCGGCAGCGATGCGCACGGTGTAACCCGCCTGTTGCAGGCCCTTTGCCAGTCCCAGTAACGGCTGCACATCCCCACGTGAGCCGAAGCCACTCAACAGGATTTCCATGAATCTGTACCCCTTGCTGGTTTGTGATAACTATCACAATATACGTAAAACAGGCAAAATGTCAATCCGTGTGGGGAGGAATCAAAAAGTCGTGGTGATCACCACGACTTTTGGGATAGACGTTAGTTATTGTGTGGCTGCGGTTCGTCCGGCTCGGCCAGTGCTTCGTCAATCTTCTTGCGCAGTTCCGGGTTGATGTCGGCAGCGGAAGGCTGGTGATTAGGCGGAGTAACCACGATTTTCTTCTTTTTCGGCTCGCCAGTGCGGATCGTCCCACGCTGGAACAGCAGGAAGATGCCGAGGGCGATCAGCCCCAGTGGCAGCCATGTCGTGATGACAGCGCTGCGCCCGCCAAAGATAAAGCCTTCAAACAGCGCCCACAGGGCCACGAACCCGATGAATCCCCACTTCACGAAGCCGTTTCCGGTGCGGAAGGTGTCTTCACTGTGTGTGCGGCGGCCAATGAATGCCAGCGCAAGACCGAGAAAGACCGGATATAACGCCCAGATGTAAGCCCAACTTTCCCAGTGATTGGTCAAATTCTGATAGAACAGAATGAGACCCGTACCGGTAATCATGGCACCCGGCACCGCCAGCCCGGCTTTGCCACGGTCACCCCGCAAGGCTGCGTAGAGAAACACAAAGCCTGGAAGCATGACGAAGAGGGGCCAGAATGTACCCAGGATGCTGAAGCTCAATGTTTGTGCCACCAGAAACAGCACGCCAACCCCGATAAGTATCCAGGCCGCCATGTTCTGCCCGTTATTTTTTGACTTGATCATCGTAACCCCCTGAATATCCTTGTTGTTTATGTTCGTTTATTTATACGTGCCTAGTGTAGAAAGGGTTGCAAAATTCGTTACTTCTCGGGGATACGCAGGGTTTTTTGTTGCCATCCAGCCTGGATGCGGCGGGCGGTTTCATCCCAGGGCTTTACGCCGCTGATGGCATCGGCGGTTTCGACATTGGATGCACCGAGTGCACAGGCCCAGGTCACAGCTTCTTGCGGGGAGAGTCCACGCAGCAGGGCGGTGAGGAAACCGGCATAGGCTGCATCACCAGCGCCGACTGTGCTGACCACTTCTACCTCAAACGTCGGTTCCCAGTGTTCGACCGCACCCCAGGCATTGGCATCGAGCTTGAGTTGGTTGATCTGCTGGATGCGTGCAGCGGGGGCAGTCTTGATGTAGAAGCCCATTTCGCCCAGCTTGAAGCCTGCGATTGCCACACCCATCCCGATCAATTCGTCTGCCAGATCAACAAGGTAGCTGTGAGTGATGTGTGAAAGCACACTGCCGCGCCAGCGATCAAAATCCGCCCGGCGCAGCATGAAGATGATTTCCTCAATGCTGGGGATGAAAATATCGACGTGTGGCAGGGCGTTACGCAGGATTTTCACCCAATCCATGCGACCGGTGACACTCTGCGCATCGGGCAAAGTCATGTCGAGTGAGGTGGCGACCCCAAGCGCATGTGCTTTTCGAAATGCCTCGGTCAGTTCTTCGCCATCATTGGCGACAATCTGCGGCAGGAGCGGGGGATAGCCGATGTGGAAAATCCGCGTCCGGCTGATGGCGTCGAAATCCATGTTTTTGATACCAAAGGTGTTGTTCAGGCCGGTATAGTGCAGAAAAATGCGATCCGCACGCCCAGGTGAAAGCACCAGGGTATACGAGCTGCTGTGTCCCGGTTTGATCTGAATGAGATTGCTCAGGTATTTACCCCGGCTTTCGATCACGGACAGGATCGACTGACCGATCATGTCATCCCCGATCATGGTCATCAGGCCGACATGCAGGCCGAGGCGGTCGAGTGCGAGGCCGGTATTGGAAACCGCACCGCCCGTTGCCAGGGTCAGCGGGCCGATCTCGAAGAGGTGGCCGGGGGATGCAAGTTCATCAAGCGGCACCTTGTCCATCTCCGGAATCATATCCAGGCACAGGTGACCGCTGACAATAATGTCGTAATTTTCACTCATCGAAAAAATCCTTTTAAGCCCGGAAAGAACCATTCCGGGCCTTGTTTTATAAGCTAATAACTTGCTTCTTTTTGTTCGATTCCAGGGCAGCGGTCAGGATGCGGTGATGGAGATGCGCTTCCTCCGGTGTGGCGCAGTAAAACGGCTGTTTCATGCCGTCGCGCCCGTGGGCCAGTTGGTCACAAAAAGCAGCCCACATTTGCAGCATGGCATCGGAAAAACCGAACTCGAAGATGCCTCCCGTGATGGTGCTGTAAGCGCTACTGTAGCCCAAATCGGTCATGTTCCAGGATTGCTCACCGCCATTGTAGCGCATGGTTTTCAGCGTTTTCGGGTATTTGCTGGAAAACTCCGCGCAAAACTCGGTGCCGGTGATTCGGATATACCAGGTGTTGGTCTCACCCGGCGCGATGCGATAGGTCTTGATGTACATCGGGAACTGCTGGTCAACGGTGCGGACATCGCAGCAGAGGGTGGCGTTATCCCAGGTTTCGCATGGCACCATATCCCCCTGAGCATTGGGGCGCTGTGTGACGATATTGCTCAGCATGGCGCGCAGACTTTCCGGCATCCAACCAGACCGCAAGGGGATATGCAGGGTGTGCATCCCCAGGTCGCCCATGCAGCCGTACTCACCGTTGATGTTAATCATGCGCTTCCAGTTGATCTTTTTGTTAGGGTCCAGGTCGCTACTGTGCAGCAGGCCACAGGAAACATCGATGATCTGGCCGAAGCGCGCTTCTTCGATGTATTTGATAATTCGCTGCGCACCGGGGAAGAAAGGAAATTCCGACGAGCAGGCGACCACGACATCAGGATGCCTGTCGATTTCCTGCTGGATCGCGTTATTGGCGGCGATGTCGATGCCGAAGGGCTTTTCACCCAGGAGATGTTTGCCAGCTTTGATAATGTCCGTATAGAATTGCTGGTGGAGATTATGCGGCACCGCACAATAGATGGCGTCAATGTCGTCACTGTTGAGCAGGTCGTGATAGTCGGTGGTTTTGACCGTGATGGTATCGAAATTACTCGTGTACCAGTCGAATAGCGCCTCGTTGGTATCACAGATGCCCGTGATGACCGGCGCGAAATCGAGGTCGAGCAGGTGGCACCAGCGGGCGGCTGCGCTGCCGAACTCGCGTCCCATCAGGCCGAGACCGATAATGCCAAAACGAATTTCTTTTTTTGTCATCTTAATTACTTTCCCATTCGTGCCTGAGTAGACCAAACAGCCACAAGTCTACAAAGCGTTCAAATAAATATTCTCGTTCGCGCCAGGTGCCTTCCTGCTTAAAACCCAGCTTGAGCAGGAGCTGCGCCGAGGCCTGGTTACCTGCTGTGACATCGGCCCCGATGCGATGCATGTCCATCTCCACGAAACAGAAATGCAGGACGCGCTGCATCGCCTCGAACATGATGCCCTGCCGCCAGTGCTGACGGGCCAGTTCGTATCCCACATCGGCATGGCGATTTTTCGAGTTCCAGGCATAGAAGCCGCAAGTGCCGATCAATTGAGGATTGCCTTTCAGCGTAATCGCCCAACGGATTCCCGTTTTCCTGACAAAGATGCTTTCGGTCCAATCGACGATTTCACGTGCTTCCTCATAGCGCGTCAACGGCTGTTCGGCTTCCTTCATGTATCTGACCACTTCTGGATCGCCGAAAATGCTTAAAACTGTCTCGGTATCCGCCGTCGTGATTTGCCTGAGCACCAATCGCTCGGTTTCGAGTGTTGGAAATTGGGCGAAATCAAACTGTGCGCTCATGCTTCAAGTTGCTTCAGCGCTGCTTCAGGCATCGTGCCATCATGAACCACGGCCATCAATGCCTGTGTCATGCCAGATGGATTGGGATGCTGGATGACGTTGCGCCCATAGACAATGCCTTTCGCGCCCTGCTGCATCAACTCGTAGGTTCGTTGAAGGATTTCGGCATCGGAGACACGGCCACCGCCACGCACCAACACCGGCTTATCGCCAGCGATTTCGATCACGCGGTGATATTCGCTCACATCGTCGGTGGGGTCAGCCTTGATAATGTCCGCGCCCAGCTCGACTGCCTGGCGCACGAGTGGCAGAATCTTGTCGATGTCACCATCCACCATATAGCCACCTGCCTGAGTATTGTCTTTCATGACCAATGGTTCGACCATCAGCGGCATACCGTAGCGTTCACACTCTGCCTTCAAAGCCATGATATTTTCGACGCATTGATGGTGCACTTCTGGTTGGTCGGGCAGGTTAAAAAGGTTGGCGACCACGCATGAGGCATCCAGGCGAAGCGCTTGCTCTAGTGGTTCGTGAATCATGCCGCTGTAGAGATAGTGCGGAAGCGTTTTTCCGTAGACATTGGCAATGTCGGTACGTAAGACCAATGCGGGTTTGTGTTTACCGGGCATTCCCTGCAAAATGGGAGATTGACCGACGCTGAGTTGAATCGCGTCGGGGGCGGCATCAACCAACACACTGATCACCTGTTGCATATTTTCGATCCCGTTTAAAAAATTTCGTTCTCCAAAAAAGCCGTGATCAACGGCCACATCAAAGCATTTGCCATCGGGGGCGAAAAGGCGGTTCATGCGGGGTGCAATATTCATGATGGTAGGGTTACTCCTGTGGGGAATATGATTATAATGTGCGATGTTGCCCCTAGAGTCTAAATACTTCTAACGGGCTGTCAAGTTCCGTAGATATGGTTGTCTACATCACAGAAATGAAGGTTCAAGCAACATGTCCATTCTTGCAATTGATTTCGGCGGGACGCGTGTTCGGGCAGGTTGGTTCACCCCGACTCTCGAGGTCCTGGCGCGTGAAGAGACGTTATCACGGGTAGATGAACCCATTGACCGCGTGCTGCAACGGATTGTCGATCTTGCAGCCGGTGTCGTACCGGCTGGCGCGACGATTGAGGGTATCGGGATTTCTGCCCCCAGCCCGCAGTCATACACCGGTTATATTCGCAATGCGGCGGTGGTGCCGCACTGGGAAAATGTGCCGCTGGCGCAGATCGTCAGTGATGCCTTCGATGGTGTGACGGTTTATATGGAAAATGATGGTAATCTGGCGGCGCTGGCCGAGTATCACATGGGTGCCGCACAGGGGGCAAATCCGGCGTTATATATGACCATCAGCACGGGTATTGGTGGTGGTGTCGTGATTGATGGACACTTATTCACCGGGCGCAATGGATTGGCGTTTGAGCCGGGTCACATCAAATATCTTGGGCCGGATGGCAAGGTTCACAGCCTTGAAGATTTTGCTTCGGGCAGGGCATTGGGGCGTATCGCGTCTGAAAAGCTGGCGGCGAGCAGCGAACCATCAGTGCTGCGTGATTTGCCGCTTGTCACGGGCAAAGATGTGGGGCAGGCGGCCCGTGAGGGGGATGCCCTGGCGCTGGGCATTATCGAAGATGCAGGCTGGTGGCTGGGGCTGGGGTTGATCAATGTCCTCCAGATGTACAACCCGGAAGTCGTCGTGATCGGTGGCAGTGTCTCCAGTTTGGGCGAGTTGATTCTTAAGCCGGCGCGCAAAGTCATCCAGCAGTACATTATCGACCCAATTTACTATCACGATGATATTATCCAACCTGCCAGGCTGGGTGATGATGTGTGTTTGATTGGTGCAGCATCGTATGCGCGGGATGCGGTTTACGGCTGATTTTCACGAATTACGCAGGTCATTCTAAACCAGGATTAATC
>JAIOHN010000693.1 GCA_019912985.1 Anaerolineae bacterium
GCCCTCGATGCCCAGCTCGCGGGCCAAGGCGCCCTCCCAGCGGCCCCGGTCGCCCTCGGCGCTGTAGTAGTCCTCCCGCTTGCCGGCGAGCTGTCCGCGCTCGCCCTGGGTGCGTTCGTGATAGCCGGCGACGGCCTTTGCCTGGCCGCCTCCGCCGATTTTGGTGACTGATAACATTAGCGCTTCTCCTGCTTGGTGTAGAAGTTGATGCAGGTTTCCCGTAACTGCCCTGCCCGCCGCAAATCGACTTTCCAACACGTGTCGTTGAGTACGTCGAACGCCTGGGCGGGCGTCTCGCCCAGGAACTCCTGGGCGATTGCCCGGGCGACCGGATCATAAGAGGCGAGCATCACCAGGCGCAGGCCGGTTTGGGCGAGCATGCCGGCGCGGGTGGCGGGGTCGTTGGGATCGCGTTCTTGATTGTTCATAATCGTCTCCGATCAGGGTAGGTCGTAGTAATCGCTGCCCGGCGGCTGAGGATCGTCCCGGCGCGGCGGCGGCTGTTGCAGTTGCTGTTGCTGGTCGCGGGCGGGGTTGCAGGCGACGACTTGCTTTTCGACCATCGCCTCGGCACGGGTGGGAAGCTGGATCACTGGCAGGGCTACCCAGGCGGCCGGGATGTCGCCGGCCAGGTCAAGCACACCGAGGCGCGGCTCCAGATTTTTCAGCTGCGCCGGCAGGATTACTCGCTCCTTCACCACCTGCTGACTCCAGTTTTCAGATCTGCCCTGACTGGAGCTGCCGCCGCTCTGGCTGGTGCGCAAGATTTCCTGGTCGCCCAGGAACCGGCTCATATACTCGGCAAGCTCGGCGTCCGTCTGGCGCAACACAAGCACACTGGAGAGGCAGGACAGCAACGTCTGCGCCCTCTCCCGGCCGTACAAGTCGCGAAGCTGGCTGAGAGACTGGATGCCGAGGACGGCCGCGCCGCCATTTTTCCGAGCCTTCGTCAGCAGCGGCTCAATGGAGTTGATCCGGCCAAGACTGGCAAATTCGTCGAGGAAGAACCAAACCCGTCGAGCGCTATCCGGCGGCAGGCCGAGCACGGCTGACGCGGCGGTGTCCAGGATCGCGGCCAGCAGCGGGCGTAGTTCGGTGAGCTGGCCTTCTGTGAAGGTCAGGAACAGCCAGCCCTGGCCGTCCTGCTCTATCCAGGAACGAATTGAAAAGGCATCCCGGCCCGCGTCGGGATCGAGCCAGCGCAGCGGCGCGGTGTAGCGGCTGATGATGCCCATCACGCTCCCCAACATCCGCTCGTTGCCCTTTTGATACATCCGTGCCGCCGGTGTGCCAGCCACCATCTCGGCCATGCTCTCCTGGTCGGCCATGAACAACTGGCGAATAATTTCTCGATTCGTCGCGGCCGGATCCGCAAAAGCGGCCTCGAGGATGCAGGTCAAAATATTCCTGGCATACCCATTCCATTCCGCGCCTTCGCCGCTGCCCTCCGGGATGATTGAGTTCGCCACCCGCCCGGCGTCGTAGGTCTGGCGCATCTCAGCCAGCGGCGACCAAACAATGCTGCGCTGATCGAACGGGTTAAAAATGAGATCGCCGCCATCACTGAAAAACCGCTTCGTGAACTCGCCGCCAAAATCCGCAACAATCGCGCGCTGTTTACGGGCCCGGGCGGCAACCATCATCGCTGACAGGGCCACGCTCTTGCCGCTGCCAGTACCGCCGGCCAGCAGGAAGTGCATAGGCTCAATCTCGGCTGGCACGCGCGCGCCGCCGAGGTCAATATCGTCACGGGCCGGGCTGCCGTATCTTTTTTTGAGGAAGGCGGAGAGTTCGTCGGTGCCCAGGACACTTGCCCCTCGCCGGTACTCATCAGTACCGCCCTTGCTTTTCCCACCGCCCCACAGGCCGACGAATCTGAGGAGCAGCCAGATCGTGCCGCCCCAACACCACATATAAAAAGGGAGGATGAGGACGGCGACCACGCCGGCGGGGATCAGGCTGGCAAAGGGGATGGCCACCAACCCGCCGACGGCCAGGGGCCGACCACCCCACCGCCACCAGGCGGGGGCGGGGTTTTCCTTCCGCACCACTGAAGCCCACATCCCAAAGAGGATGATGGAGACGGACAGGCAAAAAATTTCAAGCATGAGATTTCCTTTCAGATAAAAGAAGCCCGAGGCCGGCGACCAAGGCGGCGCCGGCCAGGGCGCCGAGCAGCGGCCCCCACAGCAACACCCGGTCAGCAGCCGGGATGACCACCTCGGCCACCGCCCGAGGCAGGTCGGCTTGCCGGTAGGCCAGGGCCAGGGCGGCGGGTTGGTTGGTGAATTCGCGGAACTGCTGGATGCCGGTCAGGCGCGCAGATCGCCAGGCCAGGTGCTCGATGTAGAGGGGATGGCCGACACTCGGCACCGCAACGCTGAGGTTGTACTGATGCCCCACGCCGGCGCCGGCGGCTACGCCAAGGAAGGCCCCTACGTACAAAATGTGCAGCCGCGTTTTGAGGTTCGTGGTTTGAGTTTTGGTTACGCTCACGCGGCACCGCCCTTCCAAATCTCGCCCGCAAGCCCCTTCATTTTCTCTGGGTCTTCTTTCGTGACTTTGCAAAGCTGAAGTGTGAGCAGGCTCACGCTTCGATGCATTCGGACTTCAAGCAACGCCTGGCGCTCGGCGAGATCATCAAGCCGCGCACGGATCTCATCGGCCTCGCGTTGTTCGGTGAGTTTTTGAGAGATCATCAAGCGCAGGAAGTCGCTCCGACTCATGCCTGCCCGCTGCGCCTCAGCCTCCAGCAACTCGGCCAACTGTTCATCGACTCGGCAGGTAAGGTGCACGCTCATTGCTGGCCCTCCGGCTCACCGTTTTCCGCCGCGATTTTTTGGAATGCCTCACGCAAAACCGCATCGCGGATTTGCAGAATCCCGGCCTCGGTCGCGAGCCGGAAGAATCGCTCGCGTTGCC
>JAIOHN010000068.1 GCA_019912985.1 Anaerolineae bacterium
AGTAACAACAGATCATAAACACCACCTTCTTCAACATCGGTACTCAGTACTTCAGGGTCGAATACACTTAACAGATGTCCATCTGAAGTCCTGATTGTCAAGAAGCGAGTGAATACACCACCCTCATAGGTAGCACCATCCTCGTTTTTCACAATCTCCACCACCATGAATTGCATCAGCATCTCTTTCTGGAACATGCCCTCTCCATGCAGTGACAGAGAGGGCATGTGCTAACGTTACGGGTTGGCCGCCAGCCAGGACTCGATCTCCTGTACTTCGGCATCGCTCAGGCGAAAATCCATCGCCGCGATGGTGCCTTCCACCTGCCGGGCGCTGCGTCCGCCGACAATGGCCGCTGTCACCACTGGATTGTGCAGCGTCCAGGCGATGCTTACCACCGCCGCGCTCACGTCATGGCGTGCGCCGATCTCACCGAGCAAATCCGCCAGCGCCAGGTTGCGCGAGAGGCGCGGCTGGGTGAATTCCTCGTCGCTTTTGCGCCAGTCATCTTCCGGCATGTTGGCGACACGTTCCTTGCTCATCTTGCCGGTCAGCAGGCCCGATTGCATCGGCGAGTACACGATCACGCCGATGCCCTGCTGCTGGCAGAAGGGCAGGATTTCCTCGCCCACCTCCGGCTTGACCAGCGAATAGGGCGGTTGCAGCGACGTAATTGGCGCAATCGCCATCGCCCGCTGCATCTGGCTTACGCTGAAGTTCGAGACGCCAATCCAGCGCAGCTTGCCTTCCTGCTTGAGCTTCGCCATCTCGGCCCAGCCTTCTTCAATCTGCTCGTCCGGGTTGGGCCAGTGAATCTGGTAGAGGTCGATCACATCGGTCTGCAAGCGGCGCAGACTGTCCTCCACCTCTTTACGAACCGACTCCGCCTTGAGGTTGCGGACCAGCTCGCCGTTTTCGTCCCATCGCAGCGAGCATTTGGTGAACACATAGGGGCGATTGGCGCGACCTTGAAGCGCCTGTGCCACGATCTCCTCCGAGTGTCCCAGGCCATAAGCCGCTGCCGTATCAATCCAGTTGATGCCCAGATCAAGCGCTTTGTGGATGGCGTTGATCGAATTCGCGTCGTCCTGCGCGCCCCAGGCGAACTCCCAACCGCTGCCACCAATCGCCCAGGCTCCGAAGCCTACCGGCGTGATTTCCATATCGGAATTACCCAGCTTCCGCTTTTCCATTCGCTACTCCTTTATTGGGATAAGACACGCCTTGATTGTAACGCATCCTTACATCCATACGGCTTCCAAATGAGTCCGGGAGGCCGAAATTCGGTATACTACCGCACAAACCGGCACTGATAGAGGAATCTATGAAACAGGTTATTGAACTGGACCCCACACCGCAATTTGAGCTGTCGCCGCTGCTGTATATGCAGTTCATGGAGCCGCTCGGCACCACGGACTCCTCGGTCGAAGCCGCCTGGGATTTTGAAGCCCAGCGCTGGCGTCCGCAGTTTGTGGAGACGATCCAGCAGCTTGCCCCCGGCTGCATCCGCTGGGGCGGCATCCTCACCAGCTTCTGGAAATGGCGGGAAGGGGTTGGCCCGCGCGATCAACGCAAGCCGATGTTCAATTACCTGTGGGGCGGGTTGGAATCCAATCAGGTTGGGCTGCACGAAGTGCTTGACCTGTGCCAGCAGGTCGGCGCCGAACCGCTGATGGGCGTGAACTTCGCGGCGGATGGCCGTCCGGCCTATCTCCGGACTGCATCCGGTGGAAACCGGGCCGGCACACCGCAAGAAGCTGCTGATCTGGTGAGCTATTGTAACGATCCAGACCATGCGGAACGCCACGCCAATGGTCAGGCACAGCCCTGGGGGGTGAAGCTGTGGCAGCTTGGCAACGAGACTTCCTATCCCAAAGCGGGGGAGCGCTTCAGCAGCGCGGAGAATGTGCAGCAGTACTTGGCCTTTGCGCGGGCGATGCGGGCGCGGGATGCTTCGATCAAGCTGATCGGGTGGGGGGATCACGAAAACGGCAGTGACCAGTGGTGGGCCACAGATTTGCTGGCCGAAGCCGGGGATGAGGTCGATTATGTGGCGGCCCACATGATGCACCAGCATCCGCGCCGTAAAGATACGATCCTCACCAGTCGCGACTATGCCCGTGATTATGACTGCGCCTGGGAAGAGCTTGGCGAAATTTATGAGGCGGTCGTCTCAAAGCTGGCGACCCTGCGCCAGAAGATTGCAGAGAGTGGCACTTCGGCTGCACTGGCGCTGACCGAAGGCCACCTGTCACTGCGCCCGCACAACACCAATCCACTGTTATACGAATGGCTTTCGGGGCTGTATCACGCGCGGGTGATGAGCCTCTACGAGCGCAATGGCGACCTGCTGAAGATCGCCACGCTGGCCGATTTCTTCGGCACACGCTGGACGGTGAACGCGGTGATGCTCGGTGGCCCACACCAGGACGCCTACCTGATGCCTGTCGGGGTGATTATGCGCTTCTTCAAAGCCTACAGCGGCAGGGAAGGACTCCACGTCCTGCCAGCGGTTGGCACGCTCGAACTTTCCGCCAGTCGCAGTGAGTCGCGGCTGTTTCTGCATGTGGTCAACACTGACCTGCACCACGCGCAAGAGGTCGAGATCAAAATCCCGGTGATGTCGATCCAGCAGGCCAGCGTATTGGAAGTCGCGCCGGGCGATGTCGCTGCTTATGTGGATCATGAGCGTCCTGAAGCATTCACGCCAATCGAGCGGGCGGCCAGTGTGGAAGATGGCCGCGTGTCGTGGACCTTTCCCGCGGCCTCTGTCTCAGTGGTCGTGTTGGATATGGCAGCCAACGACGCGAGTGAGTAGCCACAAGCTAAATAGCCTGAGCTTAGTCCCGTGAATCGGCTTCCTCACGCGCATCGGGTGATCGGGGTGGCAAGAAGCGTCCCACAACACCCAGAACGCTTAAAGTGATCAATACCAGAATCACCGCGCCGACTGCGAGTACATACTGTCGCACACCCACTGTGCCGCCAATGGCTGAAGCGAACAGCAGGGATGCCGCCGTGGTTAAGCCCTCCACGCGACCTTTCGACCGGTCGCGTATAATCGTCCCTGCGCCCAGGAAACTGATCCCCGTCACAATCGCCTCGAGAATACGCACCGGGTCGGACCGCACCACATCTTCCCCAATATCTGCCGAGAAATCGTTGATAATCAGTGTCCCTAACGCCACAAACAGCGCCGCAGTCCCTGCGACCAGCATGTGCGTCCGCAAACCCGCGGGTTTGTTCGCCAGCTCACGTTCGAGTCCGATCACGCCGCCCAGCAGCATTGCCAGGCCAACCATGAGCAGAATTTCAAATTGCCCCTGATAGGTTTCAAAAAAATCTGTCATCCCAAACGCCTCCATTTCAATCGCCCAAAGCATTACCTAGCAGCCGAAAAATCCTTGCTTGAACGGGTAATTGTGAAGGCAATCGGGTTTAATTGCAATAATTGATG
>JAIOHN010000694.1 GCA_019912985.1 Anaerolineae bacterium
ATTCAGATCAATCGCAAAATGCATTATCTGGTCGCATCAAAGGTCAAATATGGGAGGCGTAGACCACAGGTACGTTGATAGACAATATTTGTGATGTCATATTTTCAAACCCTAACCTTTGAGCAGTCATTCAAAAGAAAGTCTACGTAAAAATGGCAACTATTAGCGAAAAACTCAGTAAACAGGAAATTGCCCGAATTGTAGAAGTCGCACAATTGGAATTGTGGAAGCAGTTCTTTGAGGGTTGTTCTCCAGCATTCAAACAGAAAATGGGGATACAGAGCCATGTGTTTGGAGGCGCTTCAGCAACGATTATGGAAAGTTATCCCACATTGTTTTACAACCGTGTTCTGGGTTTGGGCATCAAACAACCTGCTACAGAAGCCATGCTCGATGAGATCATCGAGTTGTATAGCCAGCATAAGCTGTCATTGAGGATTCCCCTGAGTCCAAATGCACAACCCGGCGACTTACCTGCCTGGCTTGAGGATCGTGGTTTCAAGCAAACCGGCAACCTGGCAAAAATGATTCGTGACAATGAACCGCCGCCGCAAGCTGAAACAGATTTACGTGTTAAACGTGTTGACGCGAGCGCTGCTGCCCAGTTCGGTGAGATCTTTTCTCGTGCGTTCGAGTGGCCTGATTGGAGCGCTCAAATGGCTGAGGAGATGATACGGATGGGTATAGTCTATAGCTATATCGCTTATGATGGCGATGTCCCGGCAGCTACAGGTATTCTACACGTTTCTGGAGATGTCGGTGGTCTTTACCATGCGGCGACACTACCTGAATTTCGTCGGCGTGGGGCGCAAAGTGCGATTATTGCACGGCGCATTCAGGATGGCATCAATTTAGGCTGTCAGTGGTTCAGTACTGAAACACTCGAGGAAAAACCTGAATCGCCCAACCCATCGTATCACAATATGCTGCGCACAGGATTTGAACTGGCATATTTGCGACCGATATATGAATTGGAAACGAATCCATCGGCGTAGAATCAGAGCTTGAAACATCCGAATAGGTTTGTCAGGCACACGTTTTGCGAAGACAGACATCTGAGAAGACGAGAGCCTGCCTCGTTTGTATAATAAAAACACCTGCGTTTTGTCTTGGCCTTGTTTGCTGAAGTCAGATGCCACTTAAAATGCCGAGAAACAATATACGCAGGTGATTTTTCCGTTTGATACTAGAGTGTGTCTGCAAACACAGACATAGGACGATGGACGCGAGCAGCACAGTCTAGCACTAGATAATTGCGGATTACTCCGCGCTTGCTATAATAGTTGATCCTCTCAAAAAGAGGACAATAATTATGGATAAGAAGGTGCGCCATTTCTTCGTAGTCGGCAGTCTGCTGATTATGGCAGCATTGGTGGGATTTGGGGCACCGGTACAGGCACAGGACGCAACCCCAACCGCCACCCCCAATCCTACGCGGGTCATTAGCGTGACGACCTGGCATCCTTTAGCGCGTTTTTACGTTTCGTGGCACGACCCGGCAACCGACGCGCTGAGTGCTGTCCCCTCCGGTGATTTCTTTATGGGCGGCACGAACTCGGTGTCGATACCGGCTAACGCCGTGAACATCGGGTTGCTCATTCAGGTGGACGACAGTGCGGGTTGGTATGCCGGGGCGAACTGCGTTCTCTCTTTTGCCACTGCGGATAATCAGCACGTCGACATCGTTGGCGGAGCCTTCCAGTCCCAGTGCAACCTAAAACCGACTGCCGCTGGGTTGGCGACTCAGAGCGCAGGGGCGACCCAGACCGCGCAAGCGCCAACCCCAACCGCTAGCAATACTCCGCTCCCTACGCGAAACTTTACAGTCTGGAACATCACACACAGGTATGCGCGTTACTACATTTCGTGGCATGACCCGGTGACCGGAGCGCTGAGTGCGGCTCCCTCCGGCGACTTTACCCAAGGCACGTCAAGAATGACGCCGCTGCCCGGCAATGCCGTGAACATCGGGATTCTGATTTACATCAATGAAGGTGTATCCGTGGGGTCATGGCTGATTGCGCCGAGTTGCATTCTCGCCTTTGCTACTGCCGCCGAGGTTCCGGACGTCAACATCGTTGGCAGGCTGTTGTTTCCATCGTGCGAATTAGCTCCGGTCTCCTGAAAGGCAGTGATCAGTAAACTCCGGCTCTGGAGCCGGGGTGAGTTGAGCGCAGCTACCGACGTACGGATTGGCAATCTAGAGTGTATTTGCTAACTACAGGCATAGAACGATAGCGGCGAGCAGCACAGTCGCCAGATAGCTTGTGGCGCGTTTGTCGTAGCGGGTAGCAACCGCCCGAAAGTGCTTCAATCGACCGAAAAAACGCTCGATGATGTTCGCTCATGGTACAGGCTGGCATCGTGCGGACGCCCGCGCTTCTGGTTGCGCTTGCGCGGGATAACCGGTTGAATTCCCCGTCGTTTCAAAGCCTGCTTGAACTTGCGTGAACCATAGGCTTTGTCCGCCACCAAGCGCTGCGGGCGAATCCGCGGACGCCCCCGTTTCCCTGACCGAATTGCCCCTTGCTGCATGAGCGTCTCCGCCATCGTCGCGTCGTGCTGTTGACCGGGCGTCAGACCAAAGGTGAACGGTCGTCCCTTACCATCGACGCGGGCATGGATTTTCGTGGTCAGTCCACCTCGACGGCGCCCTAAGGCTTCAGTTGCTGCTGTACTTTTTTTGCTCCCGCTGCATGTTGGTGGGCGCGCACGAGGGTGCTGTCAATGAAGTGGATTTCCCACGCCACTTTCCCCTTGTGGTCAGCTTCTTGCTGCAACGCTTCCCATACCTGCCGCCACACTCCGGCATCCCGCCAGCGTAACCAACGGCTGTAGACGGTTTTCCACTTCCCGTACCGATCTGGCAAATCGCGCCAAGGGGTTCCAGTTTTCGCCCGCCAAATCATCCCATTGAGCATCGTTCGATGCTCTTGGTTGGGGCATCCCGCTTTCGGCTTCTCCGGTGGTAGCAGCGGCTTGATCTTGTCCCACTGTTCATCTGTCAGTTCGTGTCGTTTTCTCATCCCGTCAGTTTAACTGACTTTGCAGACACACCCTAGAAGTAGCTGCTGATAATCTCCAGCACGCCCAGGATATTCTGCGGATCGCCGGAGGATACGCGCGTGCTGCTGGCACGCGCAATGCTGCTGAGGGCGTTGATGTCGGCATCCGCGCCGTAAGCCACCGGGATCACAATCACCGGATTGAGTGATTCGCGGCTGGCGCTGATCGCTTGCAGCGCCTCGTTGAGTGTCACGCTGCCATCACTGGTGTCCGCGCCATCACTCAAAATCACCACGGCGCGAATACGTTCGCGGTCGGATTCCTCGTTCACCAGATTGACCGCCTCCTGCACAGCGGCATTCAGCGCCGTGCCACCACCAGCCCGCAGGCCGCGCACATTGCCCAGGATTTGCTGCCGCACCGTCTCGACATTCTCCAGCGGGTAGCGCACCTCAACCCTGTCGCTGAACAGTGCCAGCCCCAGCCGGTTAGTCGGTTCCATCTCCTCGATAAACGCTACCGCCGCTTGCTTGGCCTGTTCCAGCTTGTCACCTTCCATCGAGCCGGACACGTCGATCAGCAGCAGCACATCAGCCTGCTTCTTGACAAACGACCAGCTCTGCTGGATGGCGGAGATTACATCCGGCGCAGGCACGTCAAGCACGTTGGGCGGGCCTTCCAGCGTCACACCGTTTTCCGGCGCGAAGGGGAACGCCAGCTCGACATCCGGGTTCGCCGGGCGGAAACCCTGTTCCATAATCGCCAGCTGCACATCCGGCGTCAGGATGTAATCGACAAAAGCGCGCGCGCCTTCTTTCTGCTCATCCGTCACCCAACTGGCATTGACGATGCCCATCGGGTGCTCGTGCCAGAAGGTGCCTTCTTTCGGGTACAGCGCGACCAGTTGCTCTGGCGGCTGGACATCCGTCTTGCCCAGGTTGATGAAAATCAGGTCGTTTTCTTCCAGCGCCACGAAGTCCAGGTAATCCGGCCCCTGCGCGATGTACTCTTTAAACTCAGTCGTGCGGCTCGAATAATGGCGGATCAACTGCTCAATCTGGCGCACACCATCCTGCACATCCGTGTCGTTGACCTGATCCAATGTCAGCCGCCGTCCAGTGAAGCCATTCTCGCGTGCCGCCGCATAAAACTCCGCGATCAGTGTCGATAGCGCGGTCGAGCTGATGTACGGATCGGTGTGGCCGTAGTAGACTGTCTTGCGCCCGCTGAAGCCGTAATCCTGCCAACCGTTGGGGCTGTTGAGCACGCCGAGCAGTTCTTCCCAGCCAATATCCTCATGCCCCACGGTGTTACGAATCGCCTCCAACCGGCTTTCCCAGATCGCCATCACGACCGGCGCAAGCGCCGTCGCGCGGCTGTCCGCCAGGTCAAACAACTGGCGTCCGCTCTGGAAATTCGCCAGCGCCAGCCAGTGACTCACCGAGGGCTGGAAGATCACCGGTTGGTAGACGTTGGCATTGTTGGGCGCGATAATCGCGTTGACAATGCCCTGCATCACCGTGCCGGAAGACCCCGGCTGGCCGGTCACATAAACCGGACGCTCGCCGCTGGCAAGATTCTGCCCGGTGACCGGGTTGCGCCCCTGGGCATAGGCCTGGTTAAAGTCGTCAATGGCCTTGGGCATGTACAGTTCGGATTCCGGCGCATAGATAATGGATACATCAATCGCGTTATTAGGTCGCTGGATATTGCCGCCGTTGTCGGTGTCGACGGTGCTTGGCCCATCACCACTATCACAGGCAGCCAGCGCCACAACCAGAATAAGCAGTGCAAGGCGAAAAACTCGGTGCATCATCGTGCAATCTCTCCCAATGTGTCTCGGTTAACGGCGCAGTGATTGCGAGAACCACTGCACCAGGCTTTGCGCTTCAGTGCGCGTAGGGGCCTGGACAAGTTGGCTAAAATCAGGCGCGAGCTGGATGCCGTAATTGGCACCCGCGTTAAAAAGACTGGCATTGCTATCAGGGTCGCCGCTGACCGGGCGCAAGCCCTGTGCCGCCAGCGCATTCTGACGTGCTTCTGTCAGCAGCCACTCGGCAAGGTCTTCCGCTGCCGCACGTTCCAGGCTGGCGTTATCCGCCGTCTGCGTGCTGTTCCAGGCAGCGACCGGGAAATCCAGCATAAATTGATAAGCCGGGTAGCTGAACACCACCGGTTCGTTGCTCACAATCCCGTTCAGGCTCATCAACCACTGGCTCTCAGGCAACAGTGCCATCTCGACCGTCGAGGGGCCACGCGCCACTGCCGACGCCGGGTTCGCGCCCAGAGTCTGGAAATTCGGCACGCTGTCGATGATCGGCATCATCCAGTTGCGAAAGTCATTTGAGCGGGTCGCGCTGCCGGAAATATCAACGCTGTCGTTAAAGCTGGCAGCACCGGAAAAAAGCGCAGCCATACCGCTCATGGATTGGTCGGCCCGTGGAAAAGCCAGCTTGACGAAGTTCCAGCTGCTGCTGCCCCCCGCACGTGACCAGCTTTCCGCCTCGGCCACCTGCTGCACCGCCGCCCAGTCAAACGGCTGCGCGCCATCATCCGTCGCGACATCCACGCGGCTGGCATAACCACCCCACACCAGCGGCGTACGGGCGACCGATGGCGTGATAATCATGTAGCGGTCGGCATAATCCACGGAAGCGCTGGCGGCGGGTATCCAGGCAGCGGGGTGATCCTCCGCTGTCCAGCCGATGTCGCCCTGCCATACCGCCAGATCGTCCGTCACAATCAGGCTAAACTGAATGCGATGGGTGGAATTGATGACCGGCTGCGTGTTGTTATAAGCATTGACCGCTTCCCGCGCCCATTCCGCAATCAGCGGGTTGACCGCCACCGTGAGTTCGGTCGGCGGCTGCGAACGCAAAAAGAAGCTTGCGCCCACAACTGCGCCTGCGACCAGAACAAACAGGATAAAAATGATGGTTCCGCGTCTCATTCGATTATCTTCCGTGTGTAGTGCATTATTAGATTCTAGCGTAGCATGGACGCAATTTTTCCCCTAATCATTGAGGATCAGATTCCAGCATAGCACAGGCGTCTGAATCATAATACGCGCCAACCCTTGAGATGTTGCGCGGGTTAGCGCTGCTGCCGCAGTGGACGCATCCACCCATGCTGTACGGCGCGTGCATCTTCCAGCGTGACAAAGGCGTCGGGGTTAATGATGTAGATAGCTCGCAGCGTCTCCGCCACATTCCGCCGCAGGATGACGCTGTGGACCATCGTCACCTCGCCGCTGCCACCGACACCCTGCACCTCAGTCACCCCATGGCCCAACTCGCGCAGCGCGACGGCCATATCATGCCCGTTCTTCTTGGTGATGATATTGACACGAACATAACTGACGACGAAGCGCCGTTCCACCGCCATCCCGGCGTAGATGCCCAGTGAAAAGCCGCCGCAATAAGCCGCCAGATTGAGGATATTGGAGAGATCCGTCACCACATTGGCGGTGACATAAGCGAAGATTAATGCCTCGATAAAACCCAGCACAGCCGTCACGAAGGTCTGACCACGTGCCATGACCACCAACCGCACCGTGCCAACCGCACTGTTGAGCACACGCAGCGAAAAAATCAGCACCGCCAGCGCGATGGCCTCAGGGGTGAGTACCAGTTCCATAAGCTTGTTACCTGCCTTTCGCAGATAAGTATAGCTATGGGCGGCAGGGCGACCAGTCTGATTTAAGTAAGTGGGGAAAGACCGGGACGTGCAGCACGCCCCGGATGAATATCAGGCGTTTACGGTTGCGTCGGCTTCAGCCATCACAATATGATGAATCATATAACCCTGACTCTGCACCATGCAGCCGGGTACATCAACAGCAATGCCTTGCAAAGAAGCTTCCAAAAAGCCGGTTTTATGAAAATTCTCGAGGGATGACTGCCTATCCCACAGTTGGAGCAGCTCGCACCGGTCAGGATCGTCAGTCTGTTCGAGCAAATAAGCGGCAAAGAAACCGGGATGTTGACGAACAGCGGGTAAATATTTCTGAGCGATCAACCGGCGTACTTCAGCACCTTTACCCAGCGGAGTCCGGATAAATGTTTTTTGCGCGTACATACGCCACCTCCCCTATACCTTTTTTACATTATACGACTCTTTTGCGTCGCTGTGCGGGAAATGTAATACTTATTCTTATGGCGTATGTTACTCCTCACTGACCGGAAACTGAGTCGACCCCCGCGAAAATCTGCTTCAGGCGTTCGCTGACCTCCGGCGAAAGCGGCGGGCGCTCAAACGACTCGAGATTGGCGTGCAGGTGGTCGATATTCCCTGTACCGGAGAGGATGACATGTGTCCCCGGCTCGTACAAACAGAAACGATAAGCGGCATCCGCCAGGCTTTCCGCGTCATCCAGCACAAAACTCAGCGGATTCTGAGCATCAATCAGCGAGGGGTCCAGCTCACCCCGCTCGATCAGCTCGGCGATCGTTTCGCGCAGGCGATCCGGTTGGCTGAAGGCCAGCCGTACCGCGAACATGATCAGGATGCCTATGTCGCGGGGAATCGTCCGGGTGAAAATTTGCTCACGCGCGGTCTGGTTGAGGATGTTGAACCCGACCATCATCACATCCCACACATCATCTCTGAGCGCATGCTGAAGCATGGCGTGATCCGTATCGGCACTAAACGCTTCCGTGATTCCCAGGTAGCCGATTTTGCCCTGCTGGCGCATGTTTTGCAGCACCGGCACAATCTCTTGCAGCAGATAATCGTACTGCTCCAGGCGCACGCCATGTAGGTGATAGATGTCGATATAATCCACCCCCAACTGCTTGAGACTGGTTTCGAGGCTGGTCTGCACCTCCTGCGCCGTCAGTTGGTTTTCCCGCGAGGTGCTTTTCTTGGTGGAAAGCACCACCAGATCGCGGTCAATCCCTTTGATGGCCTCTCCGACAATCCCCTCGGTTCGATAGGCTTCGGCAGTGTCGATGAAATTAACGCCTTTATCCAACGCTTCGCGGATAATCGCCACCGAGTTTGCTTCCGGCTTGCCTTCACGC
>JAIOHN010000695.1 GCA_019912985.1 Anaerolineae bacterium
GATTGAATATCGACCTGCCAACAGATGACAGCCACAGTGTGGGTGGTTTAATTCTCAAACGATTGGGACGTCTCCCACAGCCCGGCAGTGAAATTACTATCGGAAATGTGGTATTGAGAGTCGATGCTGTGGAGGGCAGGGCTGTTGTCGAGGTTCACGTTACAGTTGATAAAGGACATGTCATGATGGATGAGGAGGATGACGCGTGAGCGTACTTGTATCGTTGCTCATCATTCTCATCTTGATTTTGATCAATGGGGTCTTTGTCGCCGCAGAGTTTTCGATTATTGGCGTACGCCCTACGCGCATTGAGCAGTTGGCGGAAAGCGGTCACTCGACGGCACAGCGCGTTCACAAGGTCTTGCAGAGTCCGGCATTAACGGATCGCTATATTGCTACATCCCAGCTTGGCATTACATTGGCTAGCCTTGGTCTGGGCATGTATGGCGAGCCGTCGATTGCGCACCTGCTGGAGCCTCTTCTGCATGACGACCTGGGCTTGAACGGCGAGATTGTCCACACGATTTCTTTTATAGTCGCGCTGGTTTTCATTACCTATTTGCACGTGGTGTTGGGTGAGATGATCCCGAAATCGCTGGCTTTGCAGGGCG
This sequence comes from Anaerolineae bacterium, assembly GCA_019912985.1. Lineage (GTDB taxonomy): Bacteria > Chloroflexota > Anaerolineae > Aggregatilineales > Phototrophicaceae > JAIOHN01. The sequence goes on from JAIOHN010000695.1 coordinate 612, forward strand.
CAGAACGCGTCGTGCTGGCGCTTTCGACACCAATGTTCCTGATGCAGCAGTTGTTCAATTACCCAATTACAATCCTGAACAAAATTGGTGTGCTTGTGCTGCGGGTACTGCGCGTACCACCACCAACTGAGGGTGCGCGTCTGCATACACCGGATGAACTTGAGCTTATCATTTCTGACAGCGTGGTTGGCGGGTTGATCGAATCAGAAGAGCAGCAATTGATTGAAAACATCTTCGAATTTTCTGATCTTCATGTGGGTCAGATTATGACGCCACGGACGCGCATCGATGCTGTACCGGTAAACATTGATCACGCCAAACTTATGGAAACGATGTTTACCTCACCGCATACGCGCCTGCCGGTTTATGAAAACCAGCTCGATCAAATCCTTGGCATTATTCATCTCAAAGATCTGATGCACCATTATCTGGAGAGTAACGACCAACTGGATTTGCGGTCGCTGCTGACCTCGGTGCCGTTTGTGCCGGAAGGTTTGCAAGCGGATCGGTTGCTCACACAGTTCAAAAAAGAACGTGTTCACATGGCGATTGTGCTGGATGAATATGGCGGCACGGCAGGGTTGGTGACGCTTGAGGATTTGATTGAGGAAATCGTCGGCGAGGTGCATGACGAATTTGATACAGACGAAGAACCATCTGTTACCGTTATTGAACCGGGGCATCTGGTGGTTTCTGGTGAAACACGCCTGGATGAAGTCAGTGATTATGTCGATCTTCAGACCGAAAACGGTGATGTGGAGACGGTGGGCGGAATCCTCATCGGGCGAATTGATCTACCACCGGAGATCGGCGCGGAAACGACGGTAAACGATGCAACCCTTCGTGTCGAAGCTGCGAATGGCATGGTGATCGCGAAGGTGTCCATTCACTATCCACCGCCAGATGAGGCGTAAGTGACGCCATGTTTTAGGCAAAAGAATCCCGCAGTGAGCGATCTCCTGCGGGATTTTGAATACATTAGTTTTCTTCATGTTCAAATACTTAAGCAATGATTTTTGTTGCAGATCTAAGCTGCTTAGTATCTGCGAGCGTGGAGCAGGTAACGGCACCATCGCTTAAGCTTAAGTGATAAATCTCCACGGGTACAGCTGAGCAGTGTTCCACCAAATTGGCGAAGGGTTCTAGTCTGCCGTTCTCCAGAGCTTCAACCCATTGCATGACATTCGGGATACGCGCAAACACCAGTTCGTCACCGTCCGGCGGTGCGCACAGATGGCTAATAGCGAAAGTGTTTTCAGGTGCGCTGTAGATCAGTCTATCTTCACAGGTGTCCACATCGAAGCACCGGATACTGAGCGCGTAATCTGGAAAAGCGAAACCTTTCGCAAGCGGAGCAACCGCACCACGCTGAGATTCTGTTAAGGGTAGTTCGCCTCTATATGTTCGAACGCTGTAGAAAAACGATTTTCTATCTGATGACCATGTGACTTGGTCAGGTGTCGCTGCGGTATCAAACGCAGTCAGGGCGAGAGCAGTATCTGAATATACATGGTCTGGCGTGGTGTCTGCGATTGGTGCATGAACTGACATAAGTGCCATGTCGTTGAATGTCGATGCCAATTCCATTTCAGTCCCTTTCTCAAGTTTTTATAGTGCTTATTGATTACCGAGATTGTTGATATTTACCCGGTTACAGCAAATTCGTAGCGGGCAAAGGCATTGGGAAAAGCGTCCAACCGCAGCCAACCTGTTCCCAGGCTGGTTTCCACTTGAAACCAGGTGGCATCAATGTTTCGGCCAATAACATTCACGAATGTCCCGGCAAAAATCTCGTAGGGTGGGATCGCGACGAGTGTGTTGGGGCCGCTGTAGA
>JAIOHN010000696.1 GCA_019912985.1 Anaerolineae bacterium
ATTACAGTGGATGATGTAATCGGTGAACATGCTGCCATAAGCCTGATTCACCAGTTCCACCCACCGTGATACGGTCAGCCGCCCACCCTCTGCCGCGCTCACGCCACGGCTCGGGCTGCAACTGCTGAAAATCATGATGTCCGCGCCATCCATCCACAGCATATAGGGGGATGACATATGCCAGAAGTCCTCGCAGATCAGCATCCCGACCCGCCCGAAGCGTGTATCAAAGGCACGGGCGCACTCACCCTGATCAAAATAACGGCCATCATCAAACATGCCATAGGTGGGAAGATACATCTTGTGGTGAACATGGAGCAGTTCGCCGCCGGAGACATAGGCATTGGAGATATAAAAGCGCTGGCGCTTATCCGCGTGGACAAAGCCAAAGACGATATCCATCTGGTGACTGGCATCTAATAACGCGCGAAAGGTTTCATCATCCCGACTGGTGCGGATCGCGACCTCCGGCACCAGATCCTGCACCTGATAACCGGTTAGCGAGAGTTCTGGAAATACCAGCAGATCGACACCCTGCCGGTCGGCCTGTTCAATGTAATCGAGGTGCTTGGCAAGATTTGCTTTCACATCCCCCAGTTTGGGGTAAATCTGCGCCAGACCGACAGTGATACGCATAGAGGAGTCCTTTGCCACCAGCCACTTGGTGTACATCATACCATAAGTCAAATTCAAAAACATTACACAAACACACCATTGCCACTAAATTTTAGGGTGTCTGTGGATTAAGACAGCCGCTGCCGCACACCCGTGAGCAGACGCTCACCTGTCTGGACGCGCCACAGGGCTGCGTAAATACCGTCCTGCTCCAACAGGTCTTCGTGCCGCCCCTGTTCCACCAACTGGCCGTGATCGAGCACGAAGATCATATCGGCATTGCGGATGGTAGAGAGCCGGTGCGCGATGACGAAGGTGGTACGCCCGACGATAATCTGGTCCAATGACCGCTGAATGGCGGCCTCGGTTTCATTATCCACCGAGGAGGTCGCCTCGTCCAGCACCAGCACAGGCGGATCTTTGAGGACGGCGCGGGCAATCGAAACACGCTGACGCTGACCGCCGGAAAGCTTCTGACCACGCTCACCGACGATGGTGTCATAGCCATCGGGCAGCGCCATAATAAAGTCATGGGCCTCGGCCACTTTCGCCGCCCGCACGATGTCATCATCGCTGGCGGCAAATGTGCCGTAGGCGATATTTTCGCGCACGGTGCCATGGAACAGGAAGACATCCTGACTCACCAGGCCGATCGCAGTACGAAGATCGCGCAGATTCAGGTCACGCAGATCATGTCCATCAAGGGTGATGCTGCCATCGGTCACATCGTAGAAGCGCAGCAGCAGCTTGATGATCGTACTTTTGCCCGCACCTGTCGCGCCGACAATAGCCGCTGTCTGCCCAGCCCCTACATGCAGCGACAGCCCTTTAATGACTTGCGCACCGTTGCTGTAATGGAAATGGACATCATTGAAATCGACCTTACCACGCACGGATTCCAGCGGTAAGGGCTGCGGACCATCGATGATTTGGGGTTCAACATCCAGCAGGTTAAGAATGCGGTTGGTGGAAGCCATCGCCCGCTGATAGAGGTCAAACGTCTCGCCCAATGAGGTGAGCGGCCACAGCAGGCGCTGCGTCAT
>JAIOHN010000697.1 GCA_019912985.1 Anaerolineae bacterium
AGGTCAGGTAACGCAGCAGGTTCTTGGACTGCTTCGCACCGTCTGCCGACGGTTTTTTGTACTGCACGTTGGCAACACACATTTGCTTTCTGTCCATCTACCCCTCGCGTTTGCGCGTGATGCGCTCAATGAAACCTTGCAGTATGGTCGTCAGCGCCTCGACTTTGGTATCCAGCGCATCCACCTTCGCCTCGATGCCTTTGGCGATGGCCCGACGTGATCCCGGCAAATCTTCCTGTGCTGCCAGATACAGGTTGACTGCATCCCGCAGCAAGTCGTTTTTGCTGACAAAGTTCCCGACACGGCTGCGGACGTTCCGCAGTACTTCCAGCCGCCGCATCTGGTCGGGGGTTAGGTTGACGGTCATGCGTTCACTGTAGGGATTGGGTTTCTTCTTCACTCGGCTGTTCCTTCCTTTGTATAGGCATCCAGCACCACCTGACGAAACTTTCCGGTAGGACGAAAACGCACATAGACCCGTTTGAGGGTTCGCCGTCCTACCGCGCCGCCGCTGCGGACGGTCTGCACCTCGACTGCCAGCTTGCCCAGATCGGCAACCGTCACGGTCTGACCGGGCTGTGCCAGTTCCTCAAGCCACAGTTCCGCCATGACTTCCAACACCTCCGCCACGTCGCGCCGTTTCAGGCGCGGCAGCCGTTTGCTGATTTCGGTGACTGTCTGACGATGGTTCATAGTTGCTGTTCCTCGTTTTGCTGCTGAACGGACGTGATGCGGATTGAGAACACATCCCGGTCACGGGTGCGTTCGGTGGGCGCGGCGAACCGCGTCCACGAGTGCGGCGGCATCTCTGCACCGCCGCATTCATGCAGGGGCGACAGCCGCTGCATCAGCCCCCACGGCGCATGAGTGGCGAGCGGATTTAGCTCGCTCCAGACCCCGTGAGAACCCTTCTGGTTACTCACAACCGTTACACGGGGTCTGGCGAAGTCGCTGCGCCTCGACGCTGCGACCCGCATGGCTTTGCCATGCGCTGCTTTACGCTGGTCTGTCTGACAACTTCGAGAATGTCTATCCATCACTACCACTTCGCTTTCTTCATCCGATTTTCGCGCCGCATAGCATCCTCATGGGAAACATCCTCAGCCTGTAAGACACCATTCCCAGTCGGTGAACGGCTGTTGGACTGCACACCGCCATTAGCAGCGACATGCTGAATGACCTGCTCCACATACCCCGGCAAATCCATCAGGGCAGTGCGTATCCAGGCAGCATCGTCACACACCTGCGTAAAGCGTCCCGGATCGAATGGCTGCGGTACATTTCTGGGCATGATCGGACGGTAGCCTCCGCGGTTATGTTCGATGTACCCGCGCATCATGTCTTTCATGACCGCATTGCGGCTGCCACGCGGGATACTGTTCCACCAGGCAATCAGGTCGGCATCCTCGCTGTAAGTCATTTTCACGGTCGCCGTTGCTCGTTTTTGCTTCGCCATGCTGTTTGCTCCTTTAGAGGTGTCCGAATCAGTCCGAATCGTGTCCGTACCTGACCGACACCCCATCACCCCTACACCGTTATGATTGACGGGCGATAAACCGGGCATAGTTCAGATACCCGCGTGCGTTAGCAAGCTGCGCGTCCCGCACCAGTGCAATCTGGGGATAGGCTTCGCGCACGTCCTCGACCACCAGTTCAGCGCCACCACCGGACAGGTAAATCACATCCACCGTTGTGCCACGCTGCCATTTCTCACTCATCAGATTCAACGTCGCGCTGCGAAGTGGGGCGAGAGCTTCTTCCACAATTTCGCTGTAGTCCACCGGCTGCCCGTTGGCGTGGAAAATGCCAGTCCTTAAAACCTCCTCGACGATTTTGAATGGCATCTTCTCGCGGTAATCCCGTTCCAGTGCTGCCGAAATGCGCTCCTGCGCGGTATACACCCCGCTCTCGACGCTGCCACTTTCCGCGTCCACAAACTCCCCTTCATCATCCAGCGCCAGATCAACGGTATATGTTCCTACATCACAGACACCGGTTCTCCGATAGGTATGCTGGCGGTTGATCTCCCCGGTTTCGGTCAGCGTGTTGGCATAAATCGTCCCATACGGCTGGGGCATGACCATCACCTCAGACACATGGGCGATAAGTTCGGCGGTGTCGGTCTTGATGAGGTGCTGACCTATAAGTGAAGCCTTCAACTCAGCAGCATCCCGCATATGGTCGGTGGGCAACCCTGTCGCAATGCGGATATGAACGATGTCGCGGTTCCACATGCCCTGCATGACTTTCCCAATCGCCACTTTTGCCAGCCGCCGCCGGAAAGCATTGCCCATCGTGGATTCATTGGCGGTTCTTCCGCGCAGTCTGAGTAGTTCGCCGGGTGGAAGCTGTGCCAGTGCCAGATCGCCCACGAACCAATCCCCTTCATCGTCCGTCATCTGGTCGCCCGGATGCCGCCGCGCCATATCTTCCTGCTGAAACTTGATCTCACGGGCATGACCCATGACCGATGGAAACATCACCACCTGATCGGCGGTGACAGCCTTCACAACCCCGTAACCGATGTCCAGTCCCATCGTCACAGTGCTGCCCGGTAAAGCGGGTTTCTTCGAATTCTGCTTGCTCACGGTCTTCTCTCCTTTGAGAAATACAAAAAAGCCAGTGACCTACGCTCGTTTGCGCGGTTTAGCTTTAGAACCACCTGTGTTGTTGGGTAAATAGCGTTCGATGGCGCGGGCTACATCGCCTAAATCAAAGCTTGCCGCACTACCTTGTTGAGTTGGGGCTGAACCAACAGATGAGCATTTTCCTGACTGGTAAGGCGCGGCTGGTGTTCGAGAACTGCCCAATCCGTGTCGTCTTTTCACAGCGGCAGGGCATGAACGTTTTCCATGAGGATGCCGCCTTCCAGCATCTCAACCAGCAGCACCGCGACATCATTGCCGCGCTGCCGCGTTTCCACTACGTCCTCGATATTCAGGATGAAGGTCTCTGGTATCTGTACAACCGCCCGGCGGCGGGGGAGATCGCCCGCTTCCAGACCACTTAAGGAATAGAAGCATGGAGGAAGAACCGTGTCGAAAAAAACGGCTGCAAGTCCATTTCAGGCGCTCGAAGAAGAAGCCTACCACGCCTTCCGCGAATGGCCGGTCTGGCTGGTTCTCAGAGAACGTGAACTGGATGCCCATCTCTCGGCACAGCGCCCGCCAGATGCTGCGAACGCTGGCACACAACCTGGGCAGCAGCGCCGCCATCCGGCGCTGGATCAAGGAGGCAAATAACGTATGAAACTGGTGATTGTCGAATCCCCGGCGAAGTCCAAAAAGATCGCCGGATTTCTGGGGCAGGGCTGGCGCGTCGAGGCGTGTCTGGGACACATCCGCGACCTGCCCGAAGCCGAACTGGGGGTGGAGGTCGCTGCCGACTTCCGCCCGACGTATGAGGTACTGCCGGGTAAAGGCAACGTGGTCAAGAAACTGCTGAAAGCCATCAAGGATGCCGAAGCGGTCTATGTCGCCACTGACCCGGATCGAGAGGGTGAAGCGATTGCCTGGCATCTGTTGAAGCTGGCAAACGTACCAAAGGATAAGCCCGTTTATCGGGCACTGTTCCACGCCATAACAAACGATGCAGTACGTGAAGCGGTGGCGCATCCGCGTGCACTAGACGTGAATCTGGTTGAAGCGCAGCAGGCGCGGCGGATTGTGGATCGTCTGGTGGGCTATCTGGCTTCCCCGCTGGCGGCGAAGGCGCTGGATGGCAAGTTCTCTGCGGGTCGTGTCCAGAGCGTGTGTCTACGGCTGGTGGTCGAGCGCGAACGCGAAATCGAGACTTTCGCACCGGAGACGTACTGGACACTGGCGCTCAAGCTGGCTGCCGATGGGACGGAGTTCACGGCGAAACTGCACCGCGTCAAAGGCGCAGACAGTGCCTTCAAGACCCGCGAACCGCTGGACAAACTGGTGACCCTGCTGCAAACGGCGCAGGTGTGGGTCGGCAAAGCGGGACGGAGCGTGAAAGCCCGTAATCCACTGCCGCCCTTCACCACCTCGTCCCTTCAGCAGGCAGCCTCGAAGGGATTAGGCATGTCACCGGATAAGACGATGGCACTGGCGCAGACCCTGTATGAACAAGGCTGGATCACCTACATGCGAACCGATGGCGTGTCCATCGCGCCCGAAGCACAAAAAGCGGCACGGGACTATATCGCCCGTGAGCATGGTGCGGACTATCTGCCGCCTGAGCCGCCCACCTACACCGTCAAAACTGCCAACGCGCAGGAGGCGCATGAAGCCATCCGTCCGACGGATGTCAACCGCCTACCCAACGATGTAGAGGGTGACGGCGCAGCGCTGTACACCCTGATCTGGCAGCGCTTCATCGCCTCGCAGATGTCGCCCGCTCTCTACACCGTCACTGGCGCGATCATCTACGCGGGCAAAGCCCAGGGGCAGCCCTTCCCAATGGAATTTCGGGCGCAGGGGCGTTCGCTGTTGTTCGACGGCTTCCTCAAGGTCTACGAAGAACCTGCCGATGAGGGTGAAGACGGGAACGACGAGACCGGGACACTGCCGCCGCTGAAAGACAACCAGCTGCTTCGACTGGTCACGCCGCAGGTGGAAGACCACCAGACCCGCGCCCCCGCCCGCTACACCGAAGCGGCGCTGGTGCAGGCGCTGGAACAGCGTGGGATAGGTCGCCCTTCCACCTATGCCAGTATGGTCAAAACCGTCAAGGACAAGGGCTATGTCAGGGTCAGTCAGAAACGGCTCGTGCCGACGGAGAATGGCATCGCGCTGTGCGATTTCCTGACGGCGCACTTCGCCGATGTACTGGCGTATGACTACACCGCCCGACTGGAAGACCAGCTTGACCGCATCGCGGCGGGCAACACAACCCGGCTGGAGGTGCTGCGGGCGTTCTGGGACGGCTTCAATCCGCACCTTAGCAAAGCGACGGAACACGCCCTCGCGCAAGTCAAAGCACGGCACACACCAAAGCCACTAATGCTGCGTCCAGCGGAGGAGTAAGCGCATGAGTGACACCATGCCGGAACCACCGCCTATTGACTACGACGACTGGCTGCCGCCACCACCAGACGAACCCTATTTCATGCCGGACGATCCGTTCCCGGATGATCTGTTCAGCGGCGCACCGCCGGATTACGACTACGTGCCTGTCGATGACCCCTGGCTGCCGGACGATGAGCGTTTCGTGCCGGAGGATGTCGGGCATTTACCGGATGTCCCGCCCTTATCCCAGGATGGTTTGCAGGGTTTTAAACAACCTGAACCTGCGGATGAAGGTTGGGGTTGGCATGATGCTCGCCTGATTGGGGTTGAACGCGACACTGACGGCGGCACACGCTACGAGATTGGCGCTATTGATGTGTACGCCAACGTCAACACGGGCGATCTGGGCGGTAGCTACCTGCCCGTCGCCTCGTTTGAAGATGTGGACGTGGCAGCCGCCTTCTACCACAACCTTCAGGAACAGATGCACGATCAAGGGCTGCCTGCCTACCAGGTGCCGGAATTCGCCGAACGGCAGGCATTCGCCATGAACCCCGAACCAGAGAACTGGCGTGGTGCAAGTCCTGAAGAATATGCCGCCTATGAACACCTGCGCGATCTGGAAGACGGGGGCATCGGTGGGCGCGACGAACCGCCTGACCATGCCGTTGACCCGCTGATTCAGACTGCCATTGAGTTGGGTGGTGTGGTGGTTGAACCTGAAGTGGCAACGCCGCAGATTGAAGATGACTCAGCGTTTCAGGCATTGAGCGCCATCGGCATTGAAGCTGAGAACTTCGACCCGACTAAAGACCCTCCGCCTTTCTATGATGCCGAGACGGGAACGGCGTACTGGATTGGCGTATTTCAGCCGGATAAGGAAGACCATGAGAACTGTGTCACGTCCATCCTGTCACTGGGGCGTAATCCTGAAACGGGTGAAATGGAGGCGCAGCTTGCGCCCTGTGTCCCCGGCGAATGGGACAAGGCGTATAACGCCGCCGAGTATTTGATTCAGGTGGCGCAGAAAGGCGGGATTGACCGCTGTTTTGATGCCGCTGAAGGCATGGCACTGGCAACCGACCAGCGTGAATTGTGGGAGAACGAACGCGGGGTAGCGCTGGAACCGGACGCGGCACGCGAGATTGCCGACTATACCCGTGATGCCTGGGAGGTGGAACTGTGAGCGATGTAAACGAAAACGAAGTCAAAACCCGCAGTTTTACCATCCGGCTCACCCCTGAAGATCAGGCAGCGCTGGCGGAATTGTGTGACCTGTATGGGCTGGATCGTCCCGGCAGTATCCGCCGCGCCGTGCGTCAGGTGCTGGCGTGGAAGAAGAAGCTGGGCAAGTCCGGCTATTTCGTCCCGGCGGGCGAGAGTGAACCGCCGGAGTTCCTGATCCGGCTGGAGCGAAAGGACGCACATGAGTGATACCGATATTGTGCGTCACACCGCCGAAGACGGTTCGGTCTATGCCGTCGAAGTGGTGCCGCCAGAGCGCAATGACTACGGCGCACAGTACGGCGTGGATCTGGTTCGTGCTTCAACAGATCGTTACGGGCTGGAACACGAGCAGCGGCTGCGGTTAGGCGCGTATGCGTCATGGGGTTCTGCCGAAGAACATCAGCGAGAAGTCGAAGGCGCTCTGGAAAAAGACGGGCTGGACGGTTTAGGGGAGGATGCCCGCCGGGTGGCGCAGATGCCCTATCTGGATGGGCAGTACCTGGCGTTGGTCTTCCCGACGGATGGCTCAACGGGGGACAGTGCCAAAGTCCATCTGCTCTATCTCAGTGGCGAACAGGTGACGGCGGCACTGGTTGCCGACGGACGCACCGAAGACATGGACAAACTGTGTGGGCAGTTGGATCGCGCCTGGGCAGAAGGCGGGAATGAACGTCTCTTGGATACGGCGCAGCACGAAGCGGAAGTGCGGGGACAGGTCGCTCCCGGCACACCACTGTTTGATGCTGTTGCCAATACCGATCTGCCGGACGACCTGCCCTTCACCTTTGGCGACGGAATGCAGCCCTTTGATGCCCAGGGCATTGGACAGGCCCATCACGTCGATGGTGGCGGAACAGCGCACTGGTTCGCAGTCGTCGAGAACAAAGAGCCGGATGCTGAACCCTACGAATTGCGCTATTTCCGGGCATTAGAAACGAGCGACCGAACGCTCAAGCACGATTCCCATCCGGTCATGTCGCTGGCTGACGACGATCCCGGTACGGCGTGGCCGCTGCCGGGCTTGGTAATGTATTTAGAGAAGGGCGATCTCTACATGGCACAGCAGTTTGCTCACGATGTTGCCGACTATCACGGGCAGGCATTTCCTGACCCGCTCGACCTGCCCGCGCTCAATCCACAGCCGGAATACTATTTTGGCTACGGGGTCAGTGACCAGAACAATCCAGCACTGGAGAAGGAGAGATACTCACTGATTTTTGGGCGGATTTTTCTGCCCTGGCTTCGTCCGTCTTCGCATAGGTGAAATGCGCCGGATACTTCTTCTCCCCTGAATAATGCGGCGCGAAGCTGCCCTCGCCAAAGTGATAGGCATACCGCTTCTGGATGTCCTGCCAGGTGAGAAGGGGGAACGCACGCATGATCGTCACCTGCGGCACATTGCCATCCACCATCTGCTTAAGCTGCTGCAAATCGTGTTTTGACCAGAAGAGGCGCTTACCAGCGCGGGTGAATGTCCGCTGGGTTTCGGTGCCGTCCCGCCACTGAACGATCACTTCACGGTTCAGGATATCGAGGCGTCGAACCAGGATGCGATGGGCGAATGCCTCAAACAACTCACGGCGTTTATCCCCGACAACCTGCTCCCAATGCGTGATGACCGTCTGAAGCACCGGACGCGCTTCCAGCAGCCCCTGCTGGTAATGTTCGCTCGTCGCAAGGTTCGCCAGTTCTGCGGTCAGCCGCTCGATTTCGCGCTCATTGGCTTCATAGCTGGCTTCCAGATTCTTGACGATGCCGAGATTGGAGATCGCCTTCAGGTTGTCTAGAATAGTCTGTTTGGTACGTTCAGCACTGCGAACATCCTGCTCAATCCGCCGCTTCTCACTGTGCCCGCTGTGTTCCGTCGTTTCCAATGCCTGCTGCCAGATTGTTTCGTCAATGGTTGTAGCTTCCAACCGTTCCAGCAGCATCTTGTCCACCGCTTCATCCACCACCGCCGCTTTGACGGTCATTTGCACTTCGATGCGTTCATTGTGCAGGATATAACCATAGTTGCGGTTGGTGTGATTGTAGACCGAATTGTAGCGACGCAGTTCATAGCCTTCGAGCTGGTCAGAGAAGACCAAGCCACTGTAAGTCGGTGGATCGCATTCACGTTCCTCGACAGCGTGGCGTGTCCAAGGACGATAGGGGATGTAGTGTGAGTTCGGTTCGCCGTAGAAATCGGTGGACGACAGTGAATTGAATGCCTGCATGAAGACATCTTCCGGCACGATAGGTTCGTGATTGTGCCAGCACACAATGGCTTTCTTGTGAACCCAGTGACCGATGTAGAGCACATTCGTCAGCAGGTTGTGCAAACCCGACTTGGAGGGCATGATGCGTCCGGTGATGTTGGAGCGATAGCGGAACCAATTCTCGATACGGAAGCCCTCTGGAACCTGCTTGGCAAGGTCATCCGGGATGAACGGACCGTGCTGCTCGATATGTTCCCACGTTGCCTGAAAGTTGCGTCCTTTCTCACGGAACAACTCAAAGTACGCCAGCACCAGATCAGCGCTTGGCGCAAAGGGGATGTACTTGCGCCAGTCAGGATTGCGCTCCCCATTCGGGAGCGTTCGGCGCATATCCACGATATAGCCCAGCGCAATGGTGCGACCTGCCCAGAGTCCCTGCTCGATCAGGTAATCCCGACTTTTGTGCAGTCGTCCCTTGATGTGATACTCCAGAAAGTCAGCCGCTCGCTGCGCTTCCTCGCGGAACATCTTCAG